>NZ_JAPZQJ010000554.1:0-33502 GCF_027530405.1 Microcystis sp. LE19-41.2A
TCTCTCTAACCTGAGTATCCTAGCATTGTTCCCAGTATTATTACTACTAATACTATCCATAAAGGGTGTCTTTTTCCTTTATCTTTCCGAAAGTCCTTGACTTGTTTTAGTTTTTCTATTAAGCTCAACATATATTTGAAAGGTTGGCGGTCACTTCTCATTTTACCTGACAGTGATCGCTTTTACTTTTGATATTCTGATGGGAGAATGAAACAGCCCTACCCGACATCGGGGGGGCAGGTGGGGTGTAGGGTTTTACCGATTTTGAGGGGGTCAATTACCTAATTTTCAGGGAAAAAGTCCTGGAATTTTCCCCCTGATCACTCCCATGCCTGGTACTTTTTGATTTCCCAAAAGTCCGAAGACATTACCCAACAACTCTAACCCCGTGCGACAAATCTAACTTTGGGGGATCCCTCAATCATGGTTGCTGCAAATTGAGCAGAAGTGAATTGGGAGGTAGATTTTAACCCTTCTTTGAGCCTGTTGGTCATTTCCTCAATATTAATTACTCCTAGATCTTGATTGCGGAAGGGAACATCTATTTTCTCGTCGGTTTGACTACCGTCGAGGTTTCGTAGTCCTTTAGTAATCTTAGTTCCTTTTTTAATCGGATCTACACCACAATTAACGGATGATGCCTTAAGAGAAAGATCAAGAGTTTTAACTTCTCCTGCAAAAAAACAGAGTAAGATATTATCTGATAGCAGATCTCTTCGGAGTATGGTTAGTTTATTCTCTGGTGCGACAAAATCGATTCCAGTTACGGGATTGACGTAACCTTCTATTTCTAAACCGGGCCAACCGGATACTACTTCTGAATTTAATAAAAAGCCAGTAATAGTTTTATCAGACTGGGTTTTGCTTCGGGGTAAACTGCGAATAACATCTAATTGTAAGTCTTCTTTCGTAACTCGTCCGACACTAAAAGCCCCATCTTGTAAGCAGTCAACCCAATAGGAATCTACCCAAAAGAAGCGCAGAGATTCGGGGGGAAGTAACCGCGCATCGGGAACCAGATAGTTAAAAGGAACGTTTTTGAGTAATTCTAAATCTTGGAACCAATTGGCGATCGCTGTTGGTATATCCCCGTTAGTTTCAGTTGTGCCTTTGAAAGGTAGGTGCAGCACTTGTTGCTTTATCTGATGTAAATCTTGAGCTTTAGAGCGTTTCCAGTTAAAAATCTCAACAGCCAAGGATTGATTTTGTAGGGTCAGCATTCGTCCTAACTGCCAAGCCATAGCGTAGGAAACATCAAACATACCCGTATTAGGATCATAACGCATCAATTGATCAGCTATAGCAACAGTATCGGTTAGCTTATCTTGGCTTTGGCCTGTACTTAAAGGGCTATGATACCAAGAAATTGTTTTATCTCCTTGTCGCAGAGCGTGGTGGAGAGGTACATAACCTAAATCTAGGTATTGCTTCGCTGGATGATTGTTTTGGGAGGGAAGTCTGAGGGTATCGGGGTCGCGATCAATTTCTTTGAGCAGGGCATCGAAATTGTGCTTACTATTAACACAGGTAAAACTCCAACTAGCAAGACTAACTAAACGGATGAAATCTTTAGGTCCTGCACCTTGATAGTCAAATTCTCCAGAATCCTTATCATAGCGTTCTTCAAGGGCGACTAAATGAACGGTACTTACTTCCCCTTTCTTGGGTAAACGGTTGCCTAAAATAGTGGCTAAAGGTTCGCTGAGAGGTTTATCGTTCTCGTTGGTTATTTGGTTAACAGACGCAAGGAGAGTCAGATCTTTTTCTGGAGGAAGAATCTTTTCTAAAATGTTTTTAGGGACATCAATTACCGTCACCACATCTTCATCATTTTGCCCCGGCTCGTATATAAATGTGGGGAATTTAGTATTACCAGAAGTTGCTTTTAGCTCCTTTAATTTAATCGTTTGTGGTTCAGGTTTTTCTGATTCCTGAAACAGAAGGAGAGCTAACCAAGGGAGATTAGAATTTGTTGATTTGATAGTACGCTCCCAAGGCAGAGTACCGCGTTTGAGGATGATATGGGGCAAGGCATTAGAATACTCGCCCAAGTTTCCCGCAGGGGGAAAAACGGCATAAATGACATCAGGAGTTAGGGGAGCAAAACGGTGGCCATCTACATAAAAGGTAAGCTCTTTACTGAATGTCTGCTCAGGTATTTTGTTGGAGCCTTCGGTTTTAACTTTTTGTTCAACCTCGACTGTGTAAGTACCACTATCTAGGGGAGGTTGGCGATGTTGGATGAATTGAACTTTAACTGTTGATGTGGACATGATTAATTGATTGTGGATTGTGGATTATGGCGATTTTGGATTTTGGATTGTGGATTGTGGATTGAGCATCCTGAAAATCTTCAAATCCTGAAAATCCTGATCAGATTTGGTATAAGAGGGGGGGAGAGGGGAGGAGTTACGGGTTTCCTCATACTCTAATAACCCAAGTTGCTAGTTATAAGCTTCGCTAGTTCGATCCCCCTAAATCCCCCTTAAAAAGGGGGACTTTGAGTCTGGTTCCCCCCTTTTCAAGGGGGGCTAGGGGGGATCGAACCTAGAAATCATAGACAAAATTTGTAACTAGCAACTTACGTTAATACCCGGTTTAAATGCGTAACTGCTTACCTCCCCTAATTGAATTACGCTTTAACCTGGGGTGCAGTGACAAAAGAATTAGCCACCGAATCGGTTAATTTAACATCATCGGCTAGATTAAAGCCGAGAGATTCGAGCAGATTGTTGCGCTTCTTCTGAGTATTGGCACTAACAATGTTGTTTTTGATGGCTGTAGTTCGAGCTTCATTGTCGGTAGAAACCCCAGAAAAAGCCGTCGTTTTTTGCCAAGCGTAAACCTCATTTATGGCGGTGGTATCGTGTTGCAATTTCTCGACATCAATAATATTGGTGCTACAGACATCTTCCTTGATTTGAGGAACAATCCGGAAACCGGAGAGGACGTCCTTGACAAATTGCTGATCGTTAGCTTCAGGGAGAAGAATTCGTTCTGAGTCTTGACCCTTGACTTTAACAACTTTAACCTTAGCATCGCCCCAAAGTGCGGTTGGCACATCTTGAGTTATGGGGATAAATCGGAACTGGTTCTGATCAACGAGTTGTGAGTTTCCTGCCTTTGTCTTCCGGGTAATTTTGATGTTGTAGCTGCTGTCGAGTTGATCCTTTTTAATGCCCATGGAACGAACGCCAAAATCGGTGTTCGCCTTTTCATCGTTAAAACGGAGAGGTTCGGTATCTTGGGTATTTTTTTGGTAAGATGCTTTCTTGCTGGGGATAGCAGAATTAACTACTAGCTCTAACTCTTTGGGATTGACGACAAAGGCGACTTCTTTGGTTGTTGCTGGTGAGAGTTGTTTGGTGACTCCTTGATTGACAACAACACTACAAACGTCTGCAGCTGTTGATGAACCTTGTGCTGTTGATTTCGCAGGGGGTAAGAAGGAACTTTGGAAACTTTCCCAATCGATAGGCTCTGGTAAGCGAGAAGATTGATCGCCAAATTCCATAGTGACTTTGACGAAGATAATTCTAAATGTGGCTGTACCGGCAAATTCTGGGCCCCACAAATGCAGTTGCACCCCTAAAGTAACTGGTCCGAGTATTCCAAAGCCGGCTTGGATTCGGATTTGTACTAGGATTTCGTAGTAGTAGGGTTTCCAAGAGATGAGGAAATGAGCCTCAGCGACAAAGTTAGCCCACAGTGTACCGAGTTTGAAATTGGCTTCTAGTCGGCCACCAGCCATGATGGCATGAGCGCACAGAGCAAAGTACATTTCTCCCTTGAGGGATAGACAATCTCCGACTTTCCATTGGAAGCCTAGACGAGGGACTGTAGGATAGTGGGCAGGTTTTGTGAATAGGGGGTGATAACCACCTAAAGTAATAACAAAATCACCGGCATGAGGGCCAGAAACCCAGAGACAGACGGCAAAGCCACCAGTTAAGCGACAATCTGGGGATAAGAGATAGCAATCTGAGGCTAATTGACCTTCTATGGAGATTACTCCTTCACTCAGAGAAAATCTGGCTCGTAGGAGCATCGTCATATTGGCAATACAGCTTGTATTTTTCGAGTCTTTTGCCGGAGTGGGAATTTCCATCTTGGCAATTCCCAACAGGTTGATCTCGAAATCTTCCCCCAAGGCGACGGTTAGCAGCGCAAAGCAGTCTAACATCTGGAAGCAGGTAAACTTGAGTCCGATGGCAACAAAGCCGGAGCCGATGGATATGGGCATATATTCATCCATCTGGCTCAGTTTTTTGGTAATCAGTTCACTATCATCGGAAAATTTCTTGTCGGTGGGTTTTACCGCTTCGGCAACTAGGGGAAAATCTCGTAACTTGTCGATGGAAGGTACTTTCAGATCGCGGTTGTAGCCGAAACCCAGAGCAAATCCCGTGATAATGAAGGAGGGATCAACTACTATAGTGACGTTAAGAACGGCATATAGAAATAGGGAGGGTTCATTGTTGTAGTAGGCATAGGCACCGATGGCGCTGACACCAAAACTTTTAAATTTGAGTCTGGCTAAACCCAGATATTCTTCATATTCATGTTTTGTGTCTTGCTTACGCAGTAAGGCCCCGCTTATTTCGATAATTGAATTTTTGTATTCTATGCCAATGCCCGATATTTTAAAGGATGGGTTTAAGTCTTCTAAGGCAATCCCGACTCCTAAATCGTCGCAAGAGAGGGTCAAACCAGCGATTTTGAGAGCAGCATCAATGACGATGCCGATTTCTGGATTGTTTGCTTTTTCCTCATATTGGAAGCCAATTTGTTTAAGTGAAAACGGTCCGAAGGTTTTGTCTATATCAAACCAAACGGCTAAGTTACTGTTGGTGACTGTTTCTTTTGCTCCACCAGGAGCTAATACTTCTTTTTCTCCTTCTGCTTGTGGACTTACTGGCAAGCTCAAAATCTTAGCAGCATCGGCTAATCCCAATTGACCTGAGAAGCTAAAACCTTTACGGACAGAGAGTTTGGCTTCGCTTTCTTGTGTACCCTCTTCTTTAGGAACTGGCATTGGGGGGATGAGTTTTTCTTCTTCGTCGTCGGGTTTGTTAGGGATTTTGTCGTTTAAAACGCGAATTTCTTTGATGGTAAAGGCTTTAGACGCGGCGACAAGTCGCAGGGATGGAACTAATTCTTTTTCACCGACTTCATCGGAGATTAAACCACGCACTACGGGAAGAGATTTTAATTGGATTTTGGTGGCGATATCTAAATCTAGGACAAACAGCCATTCTCCTTTACTTGTTTTCTGTTCTTTCCGGTAAATCACCATCAGATTTTTGAACTTGATCGATTTATCCTTGAGTCCACTTGGTAACAAGTCAGCGATGCTTGTATCTAGGGTTGCCATCAAATCATTGAGGGTGATACTGAAGGGGTCTCCTTTTTCTTTAGCTGTATAGGCGACAATGGTTTGACCTTCACTTGGTTTTTTGTCGGGTTTAGTTTCAGAGATAAACTCGATGTCTTTCCCGATAGAAATTGTTATTTTTGGACCTTTTGCCGGTGAGTCATTTGAGGTTTTTGAAAGACCTTTTTCCAGTTCTTCTTTTAATTTGGGTTCGGTGTTTGTAGTCATCGGTTTGTTGGGGGATTTGGTTGATGAGTTTTAAGAGTGAAGAATGAATTTTTGGTTCAGATTTCTGTAATTGTAATTCTCCTTGCTTCTGGATTTTGCTAATAATGAGAGGCTCGCGTCGAGGGAGCCTCTCACCTTCCCACTAAGCATAAATACTTAGTGGGAAAATAGGCTTTTCGAGGGTAATTCTTGTTTTAATTCTCCATGGTCGACAAGCTGTAAAGAACTCTTCGCTCGGACGAAGTTGGTAGAATAATAACAAAGTTAAAAGATGCGTTTTTAAGTTCTTAACTCTTCCGATCTGATGATCCAAGGTCTCTCGGACACAATTTGTATAATAATAACAAAGTTAAAAGATGCGTTTTTAAGTTCTTGACTCTTAGCATCTTTCGTCCGTACCGTAAAAAACTCCCGATAAGTGAACTCAGGATGGACTGTGCATCCTTCATCTAGTGACGTAAGCATAACAATAGCTGTCGTAACTTCTTGAACACTTTCAAATGGTACTTTAAAACTTATTTTGAAAATACCGGTGCTGATGAGTATCACGGAGCTAATCTCATCTGCGTCAACCCAACCAACATTTCTATTTTCGAGGACAGTGACTCTGCCACACAATATTCGATGAATCGATGTGCTATCACGACCCACTGCCAACCCACCAGAGATGACAACAGGCTTACCATGAGGCATTGCCACTCGTTGTTTACCTTTTACCATGAGGCTCAGGTTTTGAGAGTCCTTTAAATGTAGCCCCGTGTCATTATCACCAATTGCTAGATGGATTTTAGGAGTTGTAGTACCGATGCCGACCTTACCACTAATAACCGCATTCCCACCATTCACATGAAGTTTAGCTTGGGGATTATTAATACCGATACCAACCTGTCCCCCACTATACAAAAGTGGCGTTTTTTCGATAGGTATAACTAGCCGCCCATCGGGATAGCTACCAATGTTTTGATAGTCAATATATATACAGGCTAGTCCAGAAACACCGCTTGTTACTAAATCGCTAATTGTTAGCTCGATTCCCTGTCCTGCTGTTAATTGCTTCAGGGATGCCTGGGGTGTAAAACTCCACTGAGTGGAATTTGTCGTATGTTCTGGTGCCCAATCCTCGGGATCTTTTACGTTGATTTGAACGGCGTTTAACTGGCTAGTTGTTGCCACCAGTGCGTCTTGATGCTCCCCTTGCTCAAAGCTGACAATAAACTTTGAACTTTGGTCTAATGAGAGAATCTTTCTTTCATTATTAGACAAGGGGGAATTGATCACTTTTAATCTTAGAGTGTTTTTGGTAGTTCCATCGTTGAGAATCTTATTAGAACCTAAGACCCGGAATTGTAAGGGAATTTTTGTTTTGCTGGGATGATTGATCACAGAAATTGCGATTCTGGAGGTTATTTCATCCTCAATATCTTCCTGGTCTTCTCCCTTCCAAACTAGCTCCTTTCCACCATACAACACTTCAACATTGCTGGTTTTAACAGTGCGATTATTAGCTGTCAGGTTCAAAAAACATATCGTAATATTTGCATGCGGATCCAACCTTAGTTCTTGTTTGTGAAGAAAATATAACGCAAAAAAGTTTGGTTCATCGTCATAATTGACTTGCCACTGTCCACTCTCTGGATTTGGTTCTATCTCTATCTCATGAGGGTTAAGCCCTAAATCTTTTTCAAAGTGGAGGTGAAAATGGCAGTTTGTCGCACTAGCTGTTTCATCCCACACTGATCCTGTAGGGGGATTCTCGGAGCCTTTGGGGTCTTTAAATGTAACTACCTTGCCGCTGTCATTAAACACCTTTAAATATAACTTTAAGGGAGCATCACTATCTTTTAAATAGATGGTGTTAATAATTTCAGGGTTGTTTTCGTCTCCGTAATAAAACTGAAATTTCAAAGGCTCTTGGCTTAAAAGTCCGGCCAAACCAATGGCTTTGCGTTTGATGGCTCCTTCGGCTTGACGACTTTCTTCGGGAACTCTGTTAAGCATGATCATTACTCCTGGGAAAAAAAAGAAATTGATGTATGTGGTTGAGCTTTATTCGCTGACGGTTTGGACTTCTTGAGTCCATGAATCGGTTGATTCAGGTTGCTCTAATTGGGATTCTCCTTGTCTCTGGATTTTGCCAATCAGTTGATAGACTTGGCGGTAAGGCATGGTACCCAAAGCTTCTAAAACTTGGTTGACTTCCCCCAAAGTTAATTCGAGGGAAATTTGTTTGTTTTCATTCATTAGTTTCTGTTTTTCTGGTTAATTTTAGCCAGCCATCATAGATTTTTTGTGGACTGGAGTAAACGGACTGAGAATCAAAGGGAACTAGGGGACGATTTGACCAGACAGTACCATCTTTTCCTAACCAAGACCATTCATAATTGGGTACTTCGGGAAGGGAAAGCTTGATCTGATCAAGATCATTGATTGGGTTAAGATCACTCAGAAGTGGTGCCGCTAAAAAGGTAACTTCCATCGCTTGTAAAGCAGGTACATACTGTTCCGGCGGAATAGAAATACTCTTAGCAGGAAGTAGGCCACAAGTCGCGTTAACTTGTCCACGAGGGTCGATTAACATCACTAGAGTTTGGGCTGTATTTTCCTCTAAGGTTTGCTCCAGATTCAAGGGAGTGTCAGGGGTGAGATCTTCTTCATTCTCAAACAGGGTTTTGATCTTTTCGTGGGGAACATAGCAACTTTGGGGAGCATAAAAAACGCTGTCTTTGTAAGTACCATCATCGGCTTTTTCTACCCAGTAGCCCACCAAACTATCATTAAACTGCCGATATTCACCAATACGGATGGGGAATTTGACCTTTTCAAAAGCTTGTGTGGTTCGGAATTTATTGTAGAAAAGATCGTTAGAGAAGGATATCCTGTTCTGGCTAACGGCGGGTATGCCTTGGATATCTAAATTGATGCGGGCTCGTACTAGAGCTAAAGGTCGCGACACTAGCAAGGAGATGGCTTTATGTTGAGCAAATCCTTCGGGGTCAATGGTTTCTAAGGCTGCATTGACAGTGGTGAGGAAATCAGTGATAAATGCCGGTCCTTGATCTCTCAGATACCAGACCATTTGCTTGAGATAGAGGTTAGTCCGAGCAATAATGTCCTCAATTTCCTTCTCACTGTAATCATGTCCCGGAACAGAGCGCAATGTAGCGGTGCGGTCAATCATGACTAGAGCCTTGCCCTCATGATCATAAATAGTCAGGCTGTTATCTAAGTTGTTGGGCAAAACCCAGCCACAGATTGGTTTGGTGGCGAGGGTATCATTCATTTCCTGATCTGGTTTACTGCTTTTACTGCGGCGAGTCTGCTGTGGTTGAGTGGCCGATAGCCAGCGAAAATTCAAGCGGGCGGGTTGGGCTAAACGGGGTGGCAGGTAGATGGGATGGGATGATAATACGTTAGTAAGAGTTGGTGGCAGTGTTAGGGGTTGGCTAGTGACAATCTCACGGCTATTGTTAGTGTCAAGCACGACATTAACCTGTCCAAAGGTATCCACAAGTCGCAAATCAGTAATTTTTAATCCTCCTAGACGAATGGGACTAAAATCGAATCCAATTAAAGGCGATCGCAAAAGACTGTCCGGTACGAGAAGAGAGCTAAGTGTTAAAGTGTTCTGCACGTTTTCCGGGAAGTCTTTTACTCCTTTAGTTGTTGTAGTTGTTGGAACTCGTTTAGTTGTTGGAAGTAGATTATCCTTGACAGCTAACTGAATTGTCCGATTATAGGTGAGTAGCGCATCACTAAAGCCGCCGAGACTCTGGGCGAGACAGCCGTTAAGAGATTGCAGTTGTTGATAGGCCCGCAGCGCCGTAAAAAAAGGATCACTAGCTGTGGGGTTTTTCTGGTCATACCACCCCTTGACAGCGTTAAAATTCTTGACCAGGTAGTCCTCGGTTTGGTCGTCTGGGGATATATTTTGTTCTTGGTAATAGTCGGGCAATAAATACTTAGTCAAGTAATCTATAAGATTGTCCTTGAGCAACATACTAGCCGAGGAAGAGAGAAAACTAGCTCCCCTGTAAAGGTCGGGATAATTAGCAAAATGATTCGCACTTGCATCCGTCGGGGTGATTTCAAGTCCATCGACCCGCAATTGATATTTATCTTTGAAGATGTTAGTGTCGTAGTTTACACTTGGGGTGTATTTATCGTCGTCGTTCTTGGTTTGTTGACTCTTGTGTTCTAGTCCTTTCAATTGCACTTGCCATTCCAACAGGAAGGGGTTCCAAGGCTGATTTGCCCATTGACGGAAGCCAATTTTTTCTGTGGGGTTGTTGCCAAACTCCCTGAGAAATTGGACAAAAATATTTAAGGTGTTGTCAGGTAAGCTCTGCAAGTCAATGGACTGAGTTAATAATTGACATTGCAGCAAACCATCTGTCCTCAAACGCTCGTCGTCACGGTTGCGAGTCGGTTTAGCGACTTCCCCAGTCATTAAAACTACGGGATCATTTGGCTGCCAATAGCGAGGCCCTGGAACTATTTTGATGGTGTAAGATGGTCGGAACAAACCGATTTTGTCTTGGTAATCCCGGTCAATTGCGGTCGGAGATAGGGGTTTTTTGTGGAAGCTAACGCTGGCGATGCGTCCCCGTAAACGATGGCTACCGGAAGAGTTAGACATTAAATAGACGGTGCCACTAAAGGGGTTATTAGCCTCTAAGTGGAGGAAAACCCACCGATTCTTAGGAATTGCTGTCCAGTTAATCGGTTTGTTTACCTGTTGTCCGTTAATGTAAATTTTGTCAAAAGTGCTGCTAATTCCATTAGTAGAATTAACATAAAGGCTGGTGCTTTCTACCTCTAAAAGGGAACCCTGAACTCCCTCTGGTATGTTTACCCACATTGAGATGGACTGGATATTTCCTAAATTAGAGATTTCATAATTCTGATTGCCCTCGAAAGATAAACACTTCATGGCAATATCGTCATCCACTAAGGTAGAATCGCCAGTGACTTGGACTGATTTTTTGGGAGCAATTAAACGGGATTCTTTGTTAAACTGCTGCACTTCAGCAATTAGTGTGTTAATCGACTGCGCCAGTTGGCTTGCTTTTGAATTACTGTCAAAAGGGTAATTTGGAAATCTTGGAAGATTATTAGAGACAGAGGCACTGACAATTTGATTTTGATCCTGTTCATTTTTTAGTACCTTCAAAACTCCAGCAGCTTTGATGGCATTCTCTAAGGCTTTTACTCCATATTGATTGTTATCCGCAGTGTCCTTAAGGAACGTTTGAACTAGATTACTGTCGCTTGTTTTGTTGATAAAATTAACTGCGCTTGTTCCCAGTGTTTGTATTTTGCTTCTATCTATAGCGGTGTGCAGTCGTATGAGGTACAGTGTCACGAGCTATAAACCATGCTAGGCAAAGCTTGGTTTGTATCTCACTCAAGCGCTTACCGCTATAGCAATCTTTCATCTGGATTGACAAGAACATAAGTGGCCAGCATATACTTATACCAATCAGCATAGACTTGTTCTCGAATTGAGCCAACTTTTGCTAATTGTTGGTCGTATTCACGCTGTGCTTCGTTAACTTTACTGATGCGATCACTGATGTTGGCGGATAATGTCACCTGCATTATTCCCTCGCCTTGCACGGCATTTGCTGGGTTGGCACTTCCCGACTGGGAAATTTTGGGATCAGATTCCGGCACTACCTGCCATGATATCTCTTTACATTGGCCAGTAAAGCTGTCCTCGTGTAGTCCTTGTCGAAACTTGGGTCCAAAGTCGAGATTTTGCTGTACTAAACGCCCACTCATTTGTATGGCTTCTAGCTGCTCCTCAATCGTTTTGCGATTTTCTGTATTTGTTGTGTCCAGTTGACGAGCTACATAAGCTGCTATGGCTTCTTCTTGGTTGTTTCCTACGGCGATCGTTCCTTGGAATTTAATCGCTTGTGGGTTAGTTACAGAAGCACCAGGCGCAAAACTTAGGGAAGCATGACAGAGAAGACGATCGGGGAAACTTTCGTTATTGCCTATTTCTACTGTCCAGCCAGCTTTACTTTGCAGAGTGTCTAAAAGGCTTAAAGGATCTCTGTCTGGGTACTGTTCTTTGATAAATTTGTCAAGATAATCATTTTCGCCGTCGCTATACCAGCCAATGACATCATATCGTAGGTCTTTGGGCGGGGTTGTGTTGGTGGTGAAGTCCTCATCATGAAAACCGAACACACTACGACAGTTAGGATAAAAACCAGCAAAGGCAATTTTTTCGTTGTCTAAGCCATCAACTGTGGCGAAGGGTCCAATAGCGGACAATTCCTGAATATATTGGGCATTTGTTGGCCTTAAGCGCCATGCTCCCAATTCTAATTTACGCCCCAGAAAACGATAGGGTTGATACTCATTGGTGACCGGATCATGGAGGATATTAATTGTATCTTCTGGTGTAGCACCTTCAGGATACAGATAATCACTTTCTACAACCCATTTTTTTTCTGCTATATTGCTCCCACGTCGTATAATTAACCAGCGATTAGGTACAAGGGGAAATGTAATGCCTTGTTCTCCATCTCTTGCTATACCGTTAGTCAGCGCATCTGGTAAAGACCAGTGTAGGTGAATGCCTGCTTTTAAGGTCAATTGGGGTTGTGTAAAGGGAACCGTTAATACAGTTTCGCTAATATAAGCACTACCGCGATTTACTAATTGGCTATTTTTATAGTAGGGGAGCTTACTATAATCAGTCATTTCCTCCAGTACATTTGTCTTGGTGGGGAGGTAGAGGGCATCAAGGTAAACTGGGACTAGAAGTGTGGTCATAACTGTAGTATGTAGGGATGAATGAAGCAGAAACCTAAATCGTCAGTTTTGGGAATTTTCGCTGTTCCACTGGAGAGAGGTTGGCAAATGCGCCCAACTCACTTGCAGAAGCTTTAAGATTCGTTTTTTTTCTTATTTTTTGAATGGTAAGGACTCTTGATTTCTTTGTCAACACTTGTGGTATTATTTTTCGTAAATTTTTCGTAATATTTTGTTATAGTTTCGTTATAACTTTTAGGATTATAGTCATTTCAATTAAGATTGAGAATATCAATCCCAGAGTTCATAAGGATTTTGTCGGTCTAGACTGTATCAGACTTAAGTAGGGTTTGCTGAAAAAGCTTTTCCTAGGGGCAGGGTGTGGGGTGTGGGGTGTGGGGTTTCATGCTTCAAACCAACCTACGTTCATCTTATATTTAATTCCACCCACCCACTTATCTGAAATGACTATAAGCGAACAGTGAATAGAGTAAAGTCAATGTTTACAGGAAGTTCTAAAAAGCCAAAATCTAATCAGTATTTGAGGATTTTCAGGATTCTCAATCCAAAATCTAAAATCCAAAAACAATTCAAATTTGTCGATGCTTTAAATTCCGCTGCTAGATAAGGACAGGCGCTCATGCAAAAGGGAGAATAATAATGATAATATCCACTAGAAACCCGATCATCGGCTATTTGGTAGCGGCATAAATCCAACCGATGCCCAAAATATTACTGTCCGGTTAATAGGTCCAATTTTGTTTCGTCTGTAGGGTGTAGGTTCCGTCGCGCACATTGACCCGATGGGGGATCAGCTTCAGGTCTCGGAAGATATGAGCTTGGTGTTGTAGGGCTGCCAGAGAGCGATCATCGATCGGGATAATGGCACGTTCAGAGGCCCGTTGTTCGAGATTAGTCACGATCGCCGGATCGATCTCGTGGTGGGCTGCCAAGCGTCTCGTCGCCTCTAACTCCTGTTGTTTCGCCCAGGCACCCGCCTCGTTCACCTCTTCTAAAATCACCTTCAGTACATCGGGATAATCCCGCACCAATTCGGGAACCGCATAATAATAGGTCGGCACTTCTAGAGAGGCGTTTTCCCCGAAGATGCTCTCCAAATCGGCCAACGATCTTCCCGGATAGGTGCGCGTCTCGGTGGGGGAATAGGGAACCCAGACCACCCAAGCGTCGATCTCACCGCGACGAAAAAGCACCAGTGCTTCCGGTTGAGTCGCATACACCGGTTCGATATCGCTTAATTCTAGATTCACTCTCATCAGTGCGCGGATGAGGACATAATGGGCGCTCGAACCCCGATCGAAGGCGATTCTTTTTCCTTTTAAATCCGCCAACGTCTCTATTGGCGAATCCTCAGGCACGAGAATCGCCTGACCTTTCGGGGCGGTATATTTTTCCTTGGCTACCCGGACGAAGACGTGTTCGGCTGCTTGCGAGAAAATACTCGCCGTACCGCCACCACCGCAGAAGTCGATCGTTCCGTTGCTCAAGGCCTCGATCAGAGAGGAAGCCGCCAGAAAACTCGTCCACGTTACCGTCACCCCAAAGGGTTTTAAGCGTCTTTCCAGAAAGGCCTGGGCGCGGAGAACTTCCAGATTGGTCATACCCTCGGGATAGCCGATCTTGAGGGTTCCTAACCGCCGCGCTTGTTTGGCGAGAGGAGTGATATCGGAGGGGGTCGAGCGCTTGAACCAGCGATCGATCGCGATACAGAAGAGAATTCCAGCGATAAATAATCCCACGGTTTCCAATAGCCGGGGAGTCGTATTTCGGGGGAATTTAAAGCTATCGACGAGGTTCAGAATCAGGTTATCGGATCGAGAATTTTGACCGACGGCGATCTCGCGTAGCGAGCGCTTTGCGTTCGTGTCGGAAAATCCAGCCAGGAGAAAGCTCCCGACGAGGCTGGTCACAAAAAGCACTGCGGGAAGAACTGCCCGCCAATTTCGCCACGGTTTCCAGAGACACTTGATCGAACGGTGGAGCATGGGATTTCTCGCAGAAAACAAGATTTATGATCGGGAAAGGAGACAAGAAGGAAGGGTTTCCCAACTTGATCCCTTCGACTTGGCTCAGGGCAAGCGGGAGAGGTTCCATTAGTTTTATCTACATACTATAAAAATCCACGACTCCTCGATTGTGTAACAAAGTACATTTATAAATGTATTGAAAATGATATAGTTTTAAAGTGAAATTGCGCCCGCATTTGAGAGATCGAGGTGGTATGGATGGATTGGTTGATCGAAATCGTCAAAATCGCGGTGGCCACCGGCATAGCCACCACCTTCGACGACAATATTTATCTAACCGGCTTCTTTAGCGAGGTAAATCGTACCTTTCGCCCGGTTCACGTTGTCGTCGGCGAGCTAGTCGGGTTTACGGCCTTAGTATCGGTGAGCTTGCTGGGTTTTCTACTCGGCTTAATCATCCCGCCGATTTATATCGGTCTTCTCGGAATCTTGCCAATCCTCATCGGTGTGAGAAATTTACTGACGTTAAATCGCGATAACGAGAGGGAAACCGCAGATCGCAAGGTGAATTTGCGAAGAAACGCCCGATTTCACGGATTCGCCTCCCGCAGACTATCCCTCGGTCAAGTCTTCAGCGATCGCCAAACCTATAAAGTTTCCGCGGTCACGATATCCAATGGCGGCAATAATCTCGGTATCTATATTCCCCTATTCGCCAATAGTACCGTGGCGCAGTTAGCCGTAATCATCCCGATCTGCTATCTAATCGTTTGTACTTGGTTATTTCTCTCCTATAATCTAACCCGCCAACCGGGGATCGCGGTTGTCCTCAGCCGTTATGCGAGTAAGCTTTTCCCCTTTGTGCTGATGTGGTTGGGCCTACGGATTATTCTCGATAACGGCTCCTATCGCCTGTTGATTCCCATCGGCTAAATTAGACCCCCCGTAAAAATCGCCAATCTCCGGCTCCCACGGGAGTCAAAATTCAGGAAGAGAGAAGAAAAAATTAGTTGGTTTAGAGCAACCTTATCGAGAAAATCCCGATGAATGTATCACTGTTGCCAATTCGATCGCTGTTTCGTCGCTTTCGTTCCTTATCGGGGAGGAGCTTCCTTTCCTTCCTGTTAGTGGGACTGTTGGCAAGTATTGCCCTCGCCTCCTGCGGGGGGATCGGCTCAAAACCGGAGGTGAAACTGAATCTCGTTTCCTTCTCGGTCACAAAAGCCGCCCACGACCAGATTATCCCGAAATTCGTCGAGAAATGGCGGAAAGAGCATAACCAAAAAGTCATTTTCCAGCGGAGTTACGGCGGTTCCCTGGCCCAGGCCGATGACGTGATCGCAGGGAAACAAGAGGCGGACGTGGTACAT
This sequence comes from Microcystis sp. LE19-41.2A, assembly GCF_027530405.1. Classification (NCBI taxonomy): domain Bacteria; kingdom Bacillati; phylum Cyanobacteriota; class Cyanophyceae; order Chroococcales; family Microcystaceae; genus Microcystis; species Microcystis sp. LE19-41.2A. The sequence goes on from NZ_JAPZQJ010000554.1 coordinate 15,726, forward strand.
CTGGCCCTTCCCCTCGACGTGATGCGGATATCTCAAGCCGGCCTGATTAATCGCGGTTGGGAAGATCGGGTGCCGCGGCGGGGGGTGGTGAGTCACTCGGTGGCGGCGATCGTGACGCGGGCGGGAAATCCGAAAAAGATTCAATCTTGGGCGGATCTGGCTAGAGAGGACGTTACGGTTCTATCCGCCGATCCGAAAACTTCCGGGATCGCTATTTGGCAGTTATTAGCCCTCTGGGGTTCGGTGACGCAAACGGGGGGCGAACCGCAACAGGCATGGGATTTTGTCCGCCTGGTCTATCAAAAGATTCCCACCCTAGCCAGGGACGCGCGGGAAGCCAGCAATGCCTTTTTCCAAGAAGGAAAGGGGGATGTTTTAGTCACCTACGAAAACGAGGTAATTCTAGCGGCAAGAAATCAACCCGATACCAATTACTTAGTCCCCCCGGTCAATATCTCGATCGATAATCCCGTGGCGGTGGTGGATAGAAATGTCGATAAACACGGCACGCGAGAGGTGGCCGAGGCCTTTGTGAATTTCCTCTATTCCGAGCCGGCACAACAGGAATTGGCCAAATTAGGCTATCGCTCGGTCAATCCCTTCGTGGCCAAGGATGAAGGATTACAATTCCCGCCGATCAAGACCCTTTTCAACGCCCAAGATCTCGGGGGTTGGACGTTGATCGAAAAGGAATTTCTGGCCAATAACGGCATCTTCGAGCAGATTAAAAACCAGTCGGCTTCTTAACATTTTTCCCGCTTTAATCTATGAAATTCTCTCATTATTTTTTCCTAATCTCCCTTCTGATTGCGAGTAATTTGATCGCCGGTTGCGGTCGCCCGGCCGACTCGGCCGAGAAACAACCACCAGTCTCGATCGACGGTGGTGCGGTGGGTTTCGCCCTCTCCCTCGCCGTTGCCGAAGAATATCAGAGAATCCATCCCGAAGCGCGGGTAAGCGTCGCCACCAGTGGAACCGGGGGCGGTTTTAGTAAGTTCTGCGCTGGAAATCTCGACATTGCCGGGGCATCGCGGGTGATCCGGAAAGAAGAGATCGAGAAATGTCGGGAAAACGGCGTGGAATTTCTGGAATTACCGATGGCGATCGACGGATTGGCGGTGATCGTCAATAAAAAAAATCAATTCGCCAAGTGTTTAACGATTAAAGAACTCGATCAAATGTGGAACACGAAAGCGGAGGGTAGGATTACCAGTTGGAAACAGATTAATCCCAAATTTCCCGACGAGAGATTATTACTTTTCGCCCCGCCTTCCGATACGGGAACCTTCGATTATTTCACCCAAGCGATTACGGGAAAACGGAGAAATAGCCGTACCGATTTCACCCCGAACCGCAATCAAAACGCGCTCGTGCAGGGGGTGATCGGCAATCCATCCGCGCTTGCCTATTTAGGCATCTCTTTCTATATGCAGAACCAAGATCGATTGAACTTGGTGGCGATCGAAAATAATGAAGGAAAATGCGTCAAACCGGTCCCCATCGATAACGTTCTCCGCAATGTCTATAATCCCCTTTCCCGTCCCCTGTTTATCTACGTCAACAAGAATAATTTAAAAACGAATCCATCCCTGGAAACATTCGTGCGCTTCTATTTAGAAAATTCCTGGAAATGGGTCGATGGCGTGGGTTACGTCGCTTTACCTGATGAGGCCTACGTCAAAACCCTGCGGAAATTCGAGCGCAGGGAAACGGGATCGAAATTCGGCAAAGCTAAACCGGGAGAACCGATCACGAACTTTATCTAAAAAAGGAATTTTGTCAAACCATGACCTTAACCCCGAGTTCTTTCGATAATTCTTTTTTGCCGGCAGATAATTCGCTCCTCAAGCGCCCCGGCGACGATATTCAAGAGAAGATAATCGCGCTGATTCTCTTCGCTTGCGCTTTCGTTTCCGTGGCGACGACAATCGGCATCGTGGCGATTATTTTTAGTGAAACCTGGGGATTTTTTCAAGAGGTATCTTTCGCCCAATTCTTTCTCGATACCCGTTGGACTCCACTGTTCGCCACCCCTCATTTCGGCATCTGGCCGCTGATTAACGGGACATTTTTAACCACGGCCATCGCTATGTCCGTCGCGGTTCCTTTAGGCCTATCTTCCGCGATCTACCTCGCCGAATACGCAAAACCGAACCTAGCGGCGATTTTACGCCCTGCGGTGGAACTTCTCGCCGGGATTCCCACGGTGGTGTACGGGTACTTCGCCCTACTGGTGGTCACGCCCACTTTGCGGAATCTTTTCCCCGTCGAGATTTTTAACGCCCTCAGCGCCGGGTTAATGATGGGAATCATGATCACTCCCACGGTGGGATCGATTAGTTTAGACGCGATCCGAGCGGTTCCCCGTTCCCTGCGCGAGGGTTCCTACGCCCTAGGAATTACCAAGCTGGAAACGATTTTTAAAGTGGTTCTCCCCGCCGCCCTCTCCGGGATCATGGCCTCGATTATTCTGGGAATGTCGCGGGCGGTGGGGGAAACGATGACGGTGTTGATCGCCGCCGGCTCGCAACCCCGGCTTACCCTCAATCCCTTCGAGTCGATCGCCACGATGACCGCTTTTATGGCCGAGATTTCCGGGGGAGATGCGCCCCGGGGCAGTCTCAGTTTTAAAACCCTCTACGCGGTCGGCGCGGTGCTTTTTCTGATCACGCTGGTGCTGAATCTAGCCAGTTACTGGATATCCCACCGTTTTAAAGAAAAATACGATTGATTTCCCATGGTTAAATCCTCTGTCAAATCCGATACCGTTGAATTTATCGACCATCTCGAACGCCGCGAGGCGATCGGCAAATTCTGCGAGTATCTTTTCCTCTTCGGTTTACTGATCGGTTTGTTCGTTCTGGCGCTGTTGGTGTTGAATATCGCCCACGATGGACTCGGACGACTCTTAACCCCCGGATTCCTCACGGAAACGCCTTCCCGTTTCCCGGAAAGGGGCGGTATCCGTCCGGCGATCATCGGTAGTTTCTATCTGGGAATTATCGTGCTTCTCGTGGCGGTCCCGATCGGGGTCGGGTCGGCTTTGTATCTAGAGGAATACGCCCCGAAAACTTGGTGGACGGCACTGATCGAGGTGAATATCGGCAATCTGGCCGGGGTTCCCTCGATCGTCTACGGCTTATTAGGATTAGCGGTTTTTAACTATCTGCTCAATTTTGGCCCGACGCTGATTTCCGGCGCGTTAACCCTTGCGCTTCTCTCGCTGCCGGTGATTATCGTCACGGCGCGGGAGGCGATCCGGGCGGTTCCCGATTCCCTACGCCAAGCCTCCTACGGTCTAGGCAGTACCAAATGGCAGACGATCCAACACCATGTTTTACCCTACGCGGTGCCGGGGATTCTCACGGGGGTGATTATCTCCGTGTCGCGGGCGATCGGGGACGCGGCTTCCTTAATGGTCGTCGGCGCGGTTAGTTTCCTCACTTTCGATCCTGGTTTATTCCAACGCTTTATGGCACTACCGATTCAAATTTTCAGCTATATCACCCGTCCCGAACCCGGTTTTGCCAATGCGGCGGCGGCCGCGATTATCGTTCTGATCCTGTTAATTCTCGCCCTCAACGCCATCGCCATCTATCTACGTCAACGTTATTCGACACTGAATTAGGGAAGGCAGCGGGCAAGGGGGTAGATACATAACCTTCCCTACTCCTGCACTCCCCACTTCTCCAGTACGGGAGGGTTTGCAAACCCTCCCCTCTAAAAAAACCATCGATCTTTAATAAACGATCAGGAGAATTTTTGCCATGACTACCCACCTTAACCCAGATCACAGTGTTTTCGACGCAGAAGGAGTCAAAGTTTTTTATAACGGGTTTCTCGCTCTTCTGGACGTTCATATTAAAATTCCCGCACGAAAAATCATCGCCTTTATCGGGCCGTCCGGTTGCGGGAAAAGTACCCTCTTGCGCTGCTTTAACCGAATGAACGATCTGATCCCCGGCGCCAAGGTGGAGGGAAAATTACTCTACCGAAATCAGAATATTTACGATTCGCAGGTCAACGCAGTCAAGTTACGGCGACAGGTGGGCATGGTTTTCCAACGTCCGAACCCTTTTCCCAAGAGCATTTACGAGAATATCGCCTACGCACCCCGAACCAACGGTTATCAGGGAAATCTTGAGGAATTGGTCGAGTATTCCCTGCGGCAGGCGGCGATCTGGGAGGAAGTAAAGGACAAACTGAAAGAAAAAGGAACGGCACTATCGGGGGGACAACAACAGCGTCTCTGTATCGCCCGTGCGATCTCGCGTAGCGAGCGCGTTGCGACCGCTATGAAGCCAGATGTTTTATTGATGGATGAACCCTGTTCGGCCCTCGATCCCATCTCTACCCGTCAGGTGGAGGAATTGTGCCTACAACTGAAGGAAAGTTACACGATCGTCACCGTCACCCACAATATGCAGCAGGCATCGCGGATCGCCGACTGGACGGCGTTTTTTAACACCGAAACCGATCGGTCCGGGAAACGCCGGGGGAAATTAGTCGAATTCAGCCCCACGGAAGTTATGTTCGGTAATCCGCAAACCGACGAGGCCCGCGAGTATATTAGCGGGCGATTCGGGTAATCGAAACAGTAAAGAAGGCTGATAGTCTCTTTTTCAAAACCGTGCGCGGTTTAATCCCGAAACACCCCTTGGTATGAATATAAAAAACTGGATTTTCGCCATTTTGTTGGTTTTTGTCCCGATCTCGATCGCCTGGAATTTCCTGCGTTGGGACGTGACGATCGTTTTCCTGAGTGCCTGTCTAGCGATTGTTCCCCTGGCCGCTTACATGGGAAAAGCGACCGAGGAAATCGCCGTCGTGGTCGGTCCCAATCTCGGCGGTTTATTGAACGCCACCTTCGGCAACGCTACCGAATTAATTCTCGCCTACGCCGCCCTCGAAGAAGGTTTGATCGAGGTGGTGAAAGCGACGATTACTGGTTCAATTATCGGGAATCTGCTGCTGGTAACGGGCTTGTCGATGTTTTTCGGCGGCTTACGCTATAAAGAACAGAAATTCCAGCCCGTGACCGCCCGTTTAAATTCCTCGTCGATGAATCTCGCCGTGGCAGCGATCCTCCTACCCACGACCGTTCAATACACCTCCGCCGCAATCGAGGAGAGCGTCCTACAGCGTCTCTCGGTAACGGTGGCGGCGGTATTAATTTTTGTGTATTGCCTGAGTCTGCTGTTTTCGATGAAGACCCATACCTATCTTTACGAGGTGGGGGACGCAGATCTCGATCAAGAGTCGGGGGAAGCGGTAAGCGTAAAAAAGCCGAATCTCTGGCTCTGGGTGGGGATATTACTGCTCGTGACGCTCGGTGTGGCGGTCGAATCGGAATTGTTAGTTAATACCCTAGAGGAAGCCACGCATAAATTAGGATTAACGACCCTTTTCACGGGGGTGATCCTGCTGCCAATTATCGGCAACGCGGCCGAACACGCCACCGCGGTTAGGGTCGCCTTAAAAGACAAAATGGATCTGGCGGTTTCCGTGACGGTGGGTTCGAGTCTGCAAATCGCACTTTTTGTCGCGCCGGTTCTCGTAATCGCGGGTTATTTCCTCGGTCAGCCGATGGCTCTCGATTTTGATCCGTTTGAATTGGTCGCCGTCGCCGTCGCGGTGTGGCTGACTAACTCGATCAGTAACGACGGTCGCTCGAACTGGCTAGAGGGTATATTACTCGTCGCGACCTACGCGGTGATCGCCCTCGCTTTCTTTTTCCATCCCGCAGCGGCCTAGGGCGATCGGTCGTGCGAAATACAGTTTCTCGATCGGGATAGGTAGTAAAATTCTCCCGTTCCAGAACCTTTGAAGGAAAAGCCGAACGCCGAATATTTCGGTTTCCCCTGTCACGGTGAAGGTATAAAGAACGGACGAACCCGACGGCCATCTTAAGGAAAAAACCATGATCGAGATTGTGATCGCGATATCCACTGGTGTAGCGGCATTCGTCGCCACCAACCTCGACGATATATTGATCCTGACGATTCTCTTCAGCCAAACGGGAAAACTCTTCCGTCATCGCGATATCGTGATCGGTCAGTATATCGGCTTTAGTCTGCTTGTTATTGCCAGTTTAGCGGGGTTTTTCGGGTGTTTTCTCATCCCTACTCAATGGATTCGCTATCTAGGCCTCGTTCCTGTGATTCTCGGCATCTTTTCCCTTCTCAAAGAAGAGGAGAAGGAGGAAGAGCCGGAGAATGTCGAAGTCAACCTAGAGGGTGCGAAACATTCCCCCTTCGGTCGTTGGTTTGACCCGCGCACCTATAGCGTGGCTGCGTTGACCGTCGCCAACGGCAGCGATAATATCGGCATTTACGTTCCCCTTTTCGCCAGTAGTAGCGTAACAAGTCTGATCGTTATCGTCAGCGTGTTTTTGATTCTGGTGGGGGTTTGGTGTGCGTTCGCCTACGGGTTGACCAGCGTGCCGACCATCGCCACTATTCTAACCAGTCAGGGAAGTACCTTCGTTCCCTGTGTGCTGATCGGTCTGGGTATTTTTATCGTCAAAGAAAGTATTTCCCTCGCGTTTTTGGCCTTAGCAATTAGCTATCTCTGGGCGATCGTCGGTCGCAGTAAGGAACTGGCAAAAAAATAAAGTACCATTTATTTTCAAGGCAGAATCATCACATCCCAAGAGGGTAATTAGGGCTTGCTGAATAATGGTAAAACCCTTTTAAAATAAGGCTTTTGACCTGTTAAAATCCGATGTTAGTGCTGCGAAAATAGGATTGGGACGTTCAAAAACCTGGCATTATCCTTCTTGTAGTACATCGCTTGGTACAAAAAACAAGGGCAACAAAGCCCGAAACGACCGGCTCCTGACGACCGGCTACTGACTCCTACCCCCAGGAAAAACTTTTTCAGCAGACCCTATGTAAGAAATCAGTGCGAGTGTCTTTAATCTTTGCGTGGATTTTAGCCACTTGTTTTCTGGCTTTTTCCCGTCGGTTACTTCCTTTCTGTTTTCTAGAAAGGTTTCGTTGTGCCTTTTTAAGCCGTTTTAGTCGTTTCTTTAACGGTTTTGGTGCGTTGAACTTTTCCCCTGTTGAAAGAGTCGCAAAGGTAGCAATCCCTAGATCGATCCCTACGGTTTGCTTGTTATCTGGCAAAGTTTCAGGACGAATCTCGACAACGAAACTGAGAAAGTATCGATCCGCTGCGTCTTTAATCACGGTGACGCTAGAAGGTTTAGAGGGTAATGGACGGCTCCAAACGACTTTTAAATCACCGATTTTTGCCAAAGTAACGTGGTGTTGATTAACGGTAAAACCATTGTCAGTAAATCTTGCCGATTGTTGAGATTTACGTTTTTTAAACTTGGGAGGTTTTACTTTTTTTCCCTTCCTTTCTGCCTGACAAAATGCAAAAAAGTTAGAATAGGCTGTCTCTAAATCTCTCAAAGACTGTTGTAAAGGAATAGAAGAAACCTCAGTTAACCACTTTCTTTATTCTGTTTTTTTAGTCTGAGTTAGTCTTTTGGAAAACTCGGTATATTTTGGCTTTTTTTCTCCTTGTTGATAGAGTTCTTGGCAAATAAACTCAGGGCAGTGGCAAGAATATTTAAAAGAATGCCGATCATGAATTTCTCCTTAATTTTTCTGGGATCACTGCCATTTTATGGCAAATTTCAGGAGAGCAAGCTTAATATAGAATTAAGATTCACTAAAGTCTTTTTGAGGTACTGACAATGTTTCTTCGCCTAGTTTGTGCGTTTTTTTTGCCGCCCTTAGCCGTATTTTTGACCACGGGACTGAGTTTAGCCTTTGTTATCAACATCATCTTAACTTTAATTGGTTATGTCCCCGGCATTATCCACGCTTTCTGGATTGTCTCCAAAGAAGCGGAGAATTCCTAGTTAGGGTCTGCTGAAAAAGTTTTTCCTGGGGGCAAGGTGTGGGGTGTAGGGTGTAGGGTGTAGGGTTTTACCGATCTTCAGGTGGTCAATTACCCAATTTTCAGGGAAAAAGTCCAGGAATTTTCCCCCTGCTCACTCCCATGCCCGGCACTTTTGGATGTCAAAAAAGTCTAAAAGTCTTACCCAACAAGGTTTTTAGATTTATTCAGCCAACCCTATCTAGATGCTTAAAGACCGATTGAGGATAAAATACCTAGTTTCAAGAGACAAGAGCTTATCTCATCTGATAAGTACCTAAGCAAAATTAATTACACATCCAAGCCGTCAGCCGTCAGCCAAACGCTTTTTGTTGTGATCAGTAAACAGTGAACTAAAAATTCAAATCTGATCCCTGATAGCTGTCTCGGAGTCCCCCGTCTCGGAGTCTCCTGTCTCGGAGTCTCCTGTCTCGGAGTCTCGACTAGGAAATTAATTTTGCACGACTACTTAGCAAGGAGAGAGTGAAAAGGCTCTCTCCTTAATTATGGCTATTCGTCGTCGTCGCTGGCGCCAACTTGCTTGAGATGAATATGTTTTCTCCCCAAAGTAATTTCAAATTCATCTCCCGGTTTGAGTCCCATTTTTTTGGTGTAGGCCGAACCGATCAGAAGATTATTATTTGATTGGACACTGATCCGGTAGCTGGCCGAGCGCCCACCTCGTCCGTGACCATTGGCACTGCTATCTAAGTCAATTCCCTCGGCATCGATTAGAGCATTGAGAAATTTCATCATATTAACGCGTTCAATACCATTTTTTGTCATGGTATAGTAGCCGCATTCCCGGGCTTTTTCCTCTTTGCTGAGGTTGCCTAGCTGTTTAACTTTCTCAATTAGTTCGAGGCCAGTCAGGGGTTCTGGATTGGTAGTTGTGTTCATTTAAGTTCGCAGTAGATAAGTAACGGTTAGGGTCATCAAGGCTAGTCGAGGAGAATTGCTCCCCCTGACCAGAAACAATCGGGTTACGATTGATCTCTACACTTATCTTACACGGTATAAACTAAAAATTATCACTTGCTTGGGGAAATTGATTGTAATGGATTAGACTCTATCTCTCGATCGAAATCTTAAGAGAATTTATCAATGTTGATCGAGATGCCGGGGTAAGGGAGGTTAGCCTTTCTCTCATCAATGAGAGCCGGGGTAGGATAGAGATCAAGAGGTAAAAATGAGGGATAATGAAGCTAACAACTAGGGGTCACTATAGTGTTAAAGCCTTGCTGGATCTTAGTTTACAACCGAGGGGAACTCCCGTATCGGTAAAATCGATCGCCCTGCGTCAAGATATCCCGGCTGCTTATCTAGAGAAATTGCTGATAGAAATGCGACGAGCGGGGTTAGTTCGTTCCTTTCGGGGATCGCAAGGGGGTTATCAATTGGCTAGGCCGGCAAATCGGATCTCGTTGGGGCAAATTTTGGAGGCAGTGGGAGAGACGATCGAGCCATTATCAGGCTATCATCCCAGGGACGAACAGGCAGAAGATTGGGTGACATTTACTATCTGGAAACACCTACACGAGAAATTAAAAGAGGCCCTAGGGAAGATTACCTTAGCCGATTTATACTACGATGCCCGTAGCTGGATCGCCTCTAGGGGAGAGGAAACCAGCTTTATTGTTTAGTAGTTTAGAAGTTATGACAGCAACAACACAAGCAAAGATTTATGGGGGGGGTTGTCACTGTGGAGCGATCCGTTTTCAAGTGGCGATCGAGCATGATCAAGCTCTAGACTGTAATTGTTCGATTTGTCAGAAAAAAGGCTTTCTGCATCTGATTGTTCCTTCAGCACAATTTACCCTCCTAAGCGGTGAAGATTTTTTAAGTACCTATACATTTAATACCCACACAGCCCAACATTATTTTTGTCGTGTTTGTGGTATTCATCCTTTCTATCGTCCCCGCTCCCATCCTGACGCTATAGATATAAACCTGCGCTGTTTGGAGGGCAATGTCTTAGGCGATTTTCAGATCCAGTTCTTTGATGGGGCTAACTGGGAAGACAATATTGAGAAAATTCGGGATATCGATGGTAAAAGGGAGTAATTGTGAAGGAAACGGCAACGGCGATCATTTTAGTATTAGGGGCGGTTTTAGATTATCTGGTGGGCGATCCTTGGGGATGGATTCATCCAGTGCAGGTGATGGGGGCGATTATTGCTGTTGCCACAAAAGTTATCCTTAATTGGACGCGGGAAAAAATTCGCCAACGTTTAGCGGGCATAATTCTGGGACTAGGTTTAATTATCTTGGCCGGGGTCTTAACTTGGCTAGGAATCCAATGGTTAGGTCAGGTCAATTTGCTGCTGAGTTGCCTAGTACAAATGATTCTCTTGGCTAGTTGTTTAGCCGGTAGAAGTTTACGCAGGGCTGCCGAAACAGTCATCGCACCTTTACAAGCTGAAAATATCACCTTAGCTCGTTGCCAACTAAGTTTATACGTTGGTCGCGACACAGATAATCTCGGCCGGGAAGAAATCCTCCGCGCCCTATTAGAAACCGTCAGTGAAAATGGTGTGGATGGAGTTACCGCGCCGCTTTTTTATGCCCTTCTCGGTGCTTTTCTGGGTGTGGGGCCAGTTCCCCTCGCTTGCGCTTATAAAGCCGCTAGTACCCTCGATTCGATGATTGGCTATCGTCGGCCACCCTACACCCATATTGGTTGGTTTAGTGCCAAAAGCGAGGATGTTTTGACATGGCTACCCTGTCGTTTGACGGTCTTAACTCTCGCCCTAATTTCGGGCCGGCCGGGGCGGGTTTTAAGCATTTGTTGGCGCGATGCCCGTCGGGATCCTAGTCCTAATTCTGGTTGGAGTGAATGCGTCTATGGGGCGATTTTGGGGGTGCAATTGGGGGGTAAAAATCAATATCGAGGCCAGATTGTGGAAAAACCTTTATTGGGCGATAACCTCAACCCGATTACCGTCAAAACCGTCGAACAGGCTTTGAATTTAACTCGTACTTGTGTATTACTTTGGCTGGCGATCGCTGTCAGCTGCTTGATTGCTAGAGATTTTGCTCAATTGTAGCGACCAGAGGCGACGGCGTTGACGGGATTGACGCTGCCAGTAACGGATAATCAGGGAGAAGGTCAAGAATAGGGATTGCAGTATCTGTATCTGTCCGCAGAGACGTTGATAGTTTTGTCGGAGATAATAGGTTTTCGCCCCGGCGATGACAATATATTCGGGGGCGGGGTAAAAAATGTGGTGTAAACGTCGTTCCACCCGGTTTAAAATTTTGGTCACTCGCCCTAAAATCCGCCGCAATTGCCACAATTTCCAGACTAGAAAGCAATTAAATAAAGTTAAGCCTAGATTGAAGCCGAGGACAAAAAAGAACATGGTCGAGGCGATGGTCGAGTTATGCCAATTTTAGCCTAGATTCCCCACTTCAAAGTGTCGGGGAAAGAAATCCCATCAGCTGCCCGGGTATTTAGGGTTTGCTTAATAAATCTAAAAACCTTGTTGGATAAGCTGTTGGTCATTTAAATTGCTTGTTGAGATCAGGCGGTCGGCAGGAGTCAGTATTCAGGAGATAGGAGACAGGTTTTGGAGGTTGGGGTTTTGGGGTTTTGGGGTTTTAGTTCAATTTCCCCACTTCCCCACCTCCCCAATTCATAATTCATAATTCATAATTCCCACTCCCCCTATACCCCACACCCCACACCCTACACCCCACACCCTGCCCCCAGGAAGAGCTTTTTGCCGCAAACCCTAGTTAGCGTCCGAGGGCGTGTAATCCGTTAATAATTTCGGCACAGCGCTCGGTAACTGTCTGTAAAGCTTCTCTTTTGCTAGAAATCGGTGGCGGCAGCACTTCGCCGATGCGAATAGTTAAGGGGATACTATGGGGAAAAGAAGAACCTTTTTGAAAAATCTTTTCTGTCCCCCACAAACTGACGGGTAACAGGGGAACTCCCGCTTTAGCGGCAATCATCGCCGCGCCTAGTTTTGGTTGATGGATCAATCCGTCCTCGGTGCGGGTTCCCTCCAGAAACACTCCTACTGCCCAGCCCGCTGCTAAGGCTGCCATCGCCGCCCGAATTGCCCCGCGATCACCACTGCTGCGTTTGACGGGATAGGCCCCGTAAAGAGCGATCGCCTGTTTTAAAATCGGGATGGTGAATAATTCTTCTTTAGCCATATAAGCTACGGGACGACGCACAGCACAGGATAATAGAGGTGGATCGAAGTAACTGGCGTGATTGCAGACGATAATCAGAGGATGACGCCGGGGGACATTTTCCACTCCGTAAACGCGACCGCGAAAATAGCCGTGTAGGGTTGGGCTAACGATCGACCATTTAAAGAGATGATATAAAACTAAACTGGCAAAAGGTTCTCGCTCTTGAGGCTGGTTCATGACTGACAATTGTTCCCTAGACATGGAAAAGCCCTCGGGAGTCTTGCCGTGTTTCGACCCCAAGGACTTTGCTTTCTTCTCACTCCTCACACAATTGAAATATATAACAATTTATGGGTTAGGGAAAGGTTAAGCGTGCCGCTTTCTTAACTGGCATAATTACTTACCTAGGGTTTGCGGCAAAAAGTTTTTCCTAGGGGTAGGGTGTGGGGTGTGGGGTGTGGGGTGTCGGGTTTTACCGATTTTCAGGTGGTCAATTACCTCATTTTCGATGGTAATTAGGGTTTGCTGAAAAAGTTTGTTGGTGGGGTTAGGAGTCAGTGGCCGGTCGTTTCAGGCTTTGTTGCCCTTCTTTTTTTTATACCAGTCTATGTACTACAAGAAGAATAATGCAAAGTTTTTGAATGTCCCAATCCTATATTCTTGCACTAACATCGGATTTTAACAGGTCAAAAGCCTTATTTTAAAAGGGTTTTACCATTATTCAGCCAGCCCTAATTAATTTTGCTTAGGTACTTAAAAAAAGTTGGGTTAAAATATAAAGGCCAAATCTAGTCAGAAAAAGAGAATTTTTATGGAAAAACAGGTAAATTGTGCTGTAGATTGCCTAAATGGTTGTATTTTAGGCGATAAATGCCCCAATCAAGCCCATGCCGCCGAAGCAGCCAAATTTATTGCCGAAACTTCTTTGGAAAAGATGTTAGAAATGGCAGAAGCCGCTAGACTGAAAAAACTGACGCAACCGACCCAATGGATTATTCCCGATGATTTCTAGGGTTTGGCCGGGGAACGGGGAACGGGGGTTAGTTCGCACCTTGCCGACAAAATTGGCTACAGTTCCCCTGGGGTGCGGGGTAATACGGCTCGGTTAAGCCTAAAACTCTGGTTGAGACTGCATGGGAGCGGGGAGCGGCTATGGCCAGAAATCTTAAGAAAATCTTTAATTAGAGCTTGCTGAATAAATCTAATACTAAATCCGGTTATTAAAGACTGATTATTTATTCCCCCTTTTGCATGAGTGCCTGTCCTCATCAGTAGCTTATACTCAACGGATTTAGTATCAAAACCTTGTTGGATAAGACTTTTAGACTTTTTGTCAATCAAAAAGTACTGGCCCTGGGAGTGAGCGGGGGGAAAATTCAGGTACTTTTTCCCTGAAAATTAGGTAGGGTTTGCTGAATAAATCTAAAAACCTTGTTGGGTAAGACTTTTAGACTTTTTGTCAATCAAAAAGTACCCGGCATGGGAGTGATCAGGGGGAAAATTCAGGTACTTTTTCCCTGAAAATTAGGTAATTGGTCACCTCAAAACTGGTAAAACCCCACACCCCACACCCCACACCCCACACCCCACACCCTGCCCCCAGGAAAAACTTTTTGCCGCAAACCCTAGGTAATTGACCACCTGAAAATGGGTCAAACCCGACACCCCACACCCTGCCCCCAGGAAAAACTTTTTGCCGCAAACCCTATTTATTCTCCCTTCTCCCCTCTCCCTTCTCCCCTTTCCCCTTTCCCTTCTCTGCAATAATTACTCGCAGCCAGAAGTCCATTGGGCTAATATCATACTTTGTGCTTTTTGTCAAAAAAACTTTTTTTTTGCAATAAAACTACACAAAAAAAAGATCATCGTTGCCCGTGAAATTGACTGATTTACCCGTCTTAATTAGGATCACCCTGTAGGTGTGGCAAGGGTTTCAACCATTGCTACCCAAAAAAGCACAGAATAACCGATTATGAAATTCTATCAAATCGCTGTCACCATTGTAACATCGTTGTTAAATAAAAATCTTTCTCAATTAATTCTTAAGAATTTGTAAATATTGCGGAATGTTAATTTAAATATTCTCAAGTTTTTGGAGTCAATCAATAATTTTTACTTATCTTTGTCGAACATTGGGTGAGGAGTCAGGAATCAGGAGATAGGGGGGTCACTGCTTGCGCGTTGCGGGGGGTTTTGGGGTGATAGGGTGATGAGACAGCTTCCCCACTTCCCCACTTCATAATTCATAATTCCCAATCCATCACTGATGACTGAAAACCGAGACAATTTTCTGAGGACTTTTTTTAATGGTGGAAACCGGATCGGGGTCATTTTCTTCCCTAGCCACGCGGATTAAGAGGGCGGCTAAAAAGAGACTGGCTAAACTGGAACTGCCGCCATAACTAAAGAGAGGGAAAGGTAAGCCGGTAGTGGGTAAAGAACCAGTGGCCACACCGATATTTAACAGGGATTGACCGATTAAAATTACCATCGCCCCGATCGCCACTAATTTTTTGATGCGATGACGACATTTAACCGCCACGATCAGGGCGAGAGTAGCGTAGAGAAATAGCATGATTAACAGTAAAATACCGCCAATAAAACCAAATTCCTCGCCAAAGACAGCGAAAATAAAATCCGTATCTGGGAAGGGTAGATAAAATAATTTTTGTTGGGATAAACCGTAACCGCTGCCGGTGGTTCCGCCAGAACCGATCGCCAGTAAACTCTGCACTAATTGATAACCATCACCCCGGGGATCCTGCCAGGGGTTTAAGAAAGACAAAATCCGTTTTCTCTGGTATTCGCGGAAAGTAACACTAACCACGGCCATAGTTACACCCAGTAGAGCGGTGCTGGTCATGTAGGATAAAGGCAGACCGGAGGCAAGAGCGATCAGCCAGAGAGTTATACCACACAGAGCAGTGGTACTCAAGTTAGGTTGTAAGAGGATGCCCGCTAGAATTAGCCCAAAAATAGCGATCCAAGTTAACCGTTGATTGACATTTAAACGCGGCCAACCACCGAAAACCGCCGCCCCTTGCAGGACGAGAAACGGTTTCATAAATTCCGACGGTTGCAAGAGAATCGGCCCGATTTTAATCCAACGGGTGGCACCGTTGATATTAGTTCCCAAACCGGGGATAAGAGTGATCAAAATTAATCCTAAAACTAATAAAATCATCCAGGGTGCGATTTTGAGGAGTTTCTCGATCGGCAATCGCACCAGGAAATTAAAGCCAATTAAGCCAATCCAAAGCCAGATTAATTGGCGGATAAAATAGTATAGTCCGTTATCAAAGCGACTGTCAGCCAGAGCGTAGGAAGCGGAAAAAAGCACCACTAACCCGACTAACAGCCACAAAAAAGTCATCCAGCGCAATAATCGCGCTTCGGCTGACCAGTTTTTCACATCGGGGTCAAAAATAGGAATAATGTATTGCCACACGGAGATTTTCGAGAAGAAGTATCTTGTACAGATTAACCGAAAAGACTAGGCTCGATCGCAGTTTGTTCCACTATCCGACGGCGACATGACCGATTAAACCCACATTTTCACCGTGCCATTCTAGGGTATCACCGATCGCCTGACCGTCATGATAGGCAGCCAAGAGAATTTCCGCCGTTTTCCCCCAAACAATATTCCCCTGACGATCAAGGGAAATCATGCCCAGGTCCCGACCATTAGTTTGGGATTCGCGCATAGATTTCTCCACGGCAGCGGCGAGGGAAAAACCATCGGTGACGCGAATAACCACCTTAGCGGCTAAACACTCATCGATAATATCTTCCCCGACCCCCGTACAGCTTACTCCCGCCCATGGATTCGCATAATTGCCGGCCGGCATGGCACTGTCACTAACGCGACCGATTCTTTCTAATCCCTTCCCTCCGGTAGAAGTTCCGGCGGCGATGTCTCCTTGCTGATCAAGAGCCACTACCCCGATAGTTCCCCGTTGCGCTGACGAATCGGCGAATAAACGGGCCATTTTACGGTTAAAATTCGTCTTTCTTTCCTCCATCCATTCTTGAATCCGATAATCGGTGAGGGGATCATAGAGGGGAATTTGTAATTCTCGGGCCAGATCTGCAGCTCCAATTTCCGAGAGAATGCGATCCTCTTGACTTTGGAGAAATTGAGCCAGGCTAATGGGATTCTGTACCCGCGAGACGTTAATGACACCGCTTAAACGCTGGTGACGACCATCCATCAAGGCTGCACTCATTCGCACCTGACCGTCCGATTGCACCACCGAACCGGTCCCGGCATTAAATCGCGGTTCATCCTCCAGTAACATACATCCTTTCGTCACCGCCTCCACAGCACTAGCACCATTGTCAAGGAGGTTGTAAATATTCTTAACAATCCCCCGGAGAGAATCGCGGACTGATTCTAAACCACCTTTGTCCTCTAGGGAACTCGCTCCCCCATGAATAATTAACTTCGGATTTACTTTGGTCATTATTGTCCCAATATCACATTACCGATCGGATCTAAACTATCACGTTATCGCTACTCCGCTTCGCCAGTGCCGTCTTAACCGGTAAGTAGGGTTTGCGGCAAAAAGTTTTTCGTGGGGACAGGGTGCGGGGTGTGGGGTGTGGGGTGTGGGGTTTTACCCATTTTCAGGGGTTCAATTACCTAATTTTCAGGGAAAAAGTCCAGGGATTTTGCCCCGATCACTCCCAGATCCGGTACTTTTTGATTGACAAAAGATCTAAAAGTGTTACCCAACAAGGTTTTCAGATTTATTCAGCCAACCCTAATTACTCACCGTTCGCTCCTTTCTGGAAGCGAGAATTTGCTCAATTGTCTCAAATACAGTCTAGCCAACACATTGACCGTTCTCACCGAAATTTATCAGTACATAAAGACTATTTTGAGGTTAACGAATTGATTGGGGATTTGAGTGGGTAAGTGCCAATCAACCCCCTCAAAGCCTAATTATCAACGAGCCTTGAAAAGAGGGCGAACGAGGGGACTTGAACCCCCGAGTGGTGGAACCACAATCCACTGCCTTAACCACTTGGCTACGCTCGCCGTACACCTTTTCGAGTATAGCACAAGACGAATGGTTGACAAGAGGTTTTTTATCCTAATTCAGGCTATGGTTAGGGTAAGTGAGTGATGATTTGAGAGCTTATGAAATTGGCGCGGTTAGGGGGAATAGTGTTAGGAGTGGTTTTAGGGGGAATTGCGGGGATATTGCTGACAACTAACCCCAATCGTCAAGATTACGAACAATACGCTTCCCAGAGGTTAACTAGCTATCTTAAGGATAATGTCTGCGCTCGGGCGCAAGCTTCCCTCGAGGTGCAAGCTCTCTTACGGGGTTACTGTAAAATGTTGGTGGATACGGGTCATCCTTTTTTACAAGAAGCGATCGCCACTCACACCACTAGAAAGAATTTTGTCATTTTCAGCGTTTATCAAACGGAATTATGGTTCCCTCCCCCTTTACCTAGTTATCACTTCAGCACCGTCGGTTTTTTGAACAAATTATACATCTACGAAGCTTTAGAACTGTAGTCAGGCAATTGAAATTTTCCGAGAGTAAATCCTGATGGTAGTGATTTTATTGTAGTGGTGATAGCTGAAATTATGGCTCTTCGGTTTGTGTTATGCAATGGACGGGGATTATAAGGGATGGAACCCTTATATAGAAAGGCATTTAGCGATTTTTGTCAATTGTTTTTTATCTAGAGCGAACTAATCAATTAAGTCTCTTGCCAGATAAGGA
>NZ_JAPZQJ010000471.1:0-7264 GCF_027530405.1 Microcystis sp. LE19-41.2A
TAAATCTCATTACCACGTCGGGCGAATTCTTCTTTGCTGTAGCGGAGTTGATTAACTGTCATTGTCCTGACCCCGTTGCCACTTTTGCCCCTCTATTTTAACCTAAACATTGGCAATCTTCGCTAACATTCCCCAACTGGGACCACAAAGGCTGCATCGCACTTAGACTCACAGTTTCAATCAATGTTCATGGTGCGTTCCCCAAAATCGATCGCTGAAGCGGTAGAAGTTGTTTTAGGGAACGCACCCTACAAGATTGCGCTCTGCTACGCAGTGCCTTTGGCATCGCACTATATTAATCTGTGAAGTCACACAGCAACAGGCAACTTTGAAAATTCACCAATATTTCAGCTAACGGTCAAGTTAGGTTAAGCGAGTTTGCAAGAAAAGAAGTCGAATTATTGAACCGATTTGATTCATTGAAGTCTACTTATTAAATCACCACGTCGAAATGTTGCAGATAGCTGCTGCAAGGAAATCTCTTCTTCTCCATAAAGATCCTGAAGTGCCTGTTTAATATCCTGTAATGAAGCATTAAAGTAACTCTCCCCATTTTGATCAATAAGCATTTGGGCTGATTGAAAATTTTGATGACTAATATCTTTCATCTGAACTTTCATATCAGCCAAAAGTTTTTGTCCCATCTGCATTGCAATAAAGCAGGAAGCATAGCGGACAAAATCTGGGTCAGTAGACTCAGGTCTTTTGCGGCGGTTTTCTGCAATTCTGTAAAGCTGAACAGCTATTACGATTTGCGCTCCATTTAATTGGTCAGTAAAGATTGTATCATACAGTTTCCCAAAATGTTCACGAGAGAAAAACTTTGCTTGATGAGGTTTTCTTCGCCAAACGGATAATACTGCCTCAGCAGCTACTCCTGAAGTAATATCAGCAGAGCGAGTAGGAGTATTGGAACGTTTAGTCCTGTAGTTAAATCCTAATTGCTCAATATCCTTTTCCAATATTTTCTGGCGCTCATCATTAGCACGTAAATCTTTGAGATCTACTGGATTTTGGCTATTGGTTGCGTAGGTAATTCTTTGAACTAAACCTTCATTTTCACGAGGCAATTGATAGAGTCTTAAAAGAACAAAAGCTTGGGCATTTTGATGAATTAAATCTGGTTCTCGCAAGGTTTTAAATATGGTCATACACGTTTGACCACCGTTAATGATTTGTAAATTCTCAACACGCACTTTGTAATCGCCATCTTGCAATGCGTTGTATGAGAAACTATCACAAATCAACGTGACCCCGTTATTATAAAAGTAAAAATTGTTTTTTTCATCGCTAGTTAAAGTATGACGGATACCCTCATTTACGCGATTTCCTTGTAAACCCAAGTAGCGACGAATATTGCGCTCTAATAAACGTTCTCCATGTCGCTCTATAAGTGTGGCAATTTCTGTCACCGAAATTCTACCCAACAGTACTCGGCTAAACTCCATATCTTCCACAATAGCTTTGCCACTTAGCTGCAAAGTATCTTTTACGGGTTTAGAAGCTTGAAGAATTTTGACTAAACGCTCGTGATTAACATATTCCCATGTCACCTGATCTCCAAACTCAGCACGATCAATAGCCTCTTGAGCAGATAAATTCCATTTCAGCCCATTGTTGCAAGCTATTGTCCGAACTTGGGGAATATAGCCATCCCGGATTAGGCTACGAGCTTCTTCCACTTTCACAAGCAGTCGTTGATTAATATGTTCTAGTTTGGCTGCTGGATTAAATAAGTAATTAATTGCGTTTATTAAACTTTTTATACCTTCTTCAGGAAAGTTAGAGTTTCCTTCTAGGTTGTTCTTATATTTTGCCTGAAATAAACTAACTGTAAATTCACCGTCATATTCTTCTGAGATATGTATAGCATCTACTCCAAAGTCACCACCTCCTTCTGTTAAGCAATCAAAAACATCATCTCCATCTAAATCTAAAATGGTTTTAACGCACAGATATACAAAAGCCAAAGACTTAAGCCGGCCTTCATCTGTGATTCGTAGTTCTTCAGAAGCTTTTTGACGAATGTCTTTGCTAACTGATACTAAGCGTTGGTCGATGATGGATATATTAATATTCATGTACTTATTTAACGAACATATTTAAATAGCTTATTTTATTGTGCCTAACTACATATTATACGAAAACTTTCTGCATAACAGTCTCCAGAGTAACGATATGGGTCAACTTTCTGTATGTTACACCGACATACAACATATATACTCATTTGTCAATAGGTAGTAATATTTAATCTGCTTATACTTCGAGTTTTGACCTGAAAATGGGCGATCGATAGTCAAGCGATCGAGAGATGGGGATGACCACGAGCCTAGGGGATTATGCAAGGGTGAACCACTTATCGGCAGGTTTCCAGGCCGCTCCCCAATAACTGATCACTGAAAGAGGGCTAAACTAAAAAGCCGTGCTAAAATCAGCATATCTAGGGTCGCTTGTGTAGGTGATGGATAGGCTATGTTTGAAAGATTTACGGAAAAAGCCATTAAAGTAATCATGCTCGCCCAAGAAGAAGCCCGCCGCCTTGGCCATAACTTCGTGGGAACAGAGCAGATTTTACTAGGACTAATTGGAGAGGGAACGGGAGTTGCCGCCAAAGTCCTCAAGTCCATGGGTGTCAATCTCAAAGATGCGCGCGTGGAGGTGGAGAAAATCATCGGTCGCGGTTCCGGATTCGTAGCCGTGGAAATTCCCTTCACCCCCAGAGCCAAAAGAGTTTTAGAACTCTCCCTCGAAGAAGCCCGTCAACTGGGCCATAACTATATTGGCACAGAACACCTCCTTTTAGGACTAATTCGCGAAGGGGAAGGTGTGGCCGCTAGGGTTCTGGAAAATCTCGGCGTGGATCTCTCGAAAGTTCGCACCCAAGTGATCAGAATGTTAGGGGAAACCGCCGAAGTGGCCGCTGGTTCATCTTCCCAAGGTCGCACTAAAACCCCCACTCTTGACGAATTCGGTTCCAATCTCACCCAAATGGCCAGCGAGGGTAAACTCGATCCCGTGGTCGGCCGGCAAAAGGAAATCGAGCGCGTTATCCAAATTCTCGGTCGTCGTACCAAAAATAACCCAGTCCTAATCGGGGAACCGGGGGTCGGTAAAACAGCGATCGCAGAAGGATTGGCCCAACGCATCGCTAACAAGGATATTCCCGACATTCTCGAAGAAAAACGGGTTGTCACCCTCGATATCGGCTTGTTAGTGGCGGGAACCAAATATCGCGGCGAATTTGAGGAACGCCTCAAAAAAATCATGGACGAAATTCGCCAAGCGGGTAACGTCGTCCTTGTTATCGATGAAGTTCATACTCTCATCGGTGCTGGGGCAGCCGAAGGAGCGATCGATGCGGCCAATATTCTCAAACCGGCTTTGGCCCGGGGAGAACTACAATGTATCGGGGCGACGACCTTGGATGAGTACCGCAAACATATCGAACGGGATGCGGCTCTAGAAAGACGTTTTCAACCGGTTATGGTCGGTGAACCCTCCGTAGAAGAAACGATCGAAATTCTCTACGGTCTCCGGGAACGCTACGAACAGCACCACAAATTAAAAATCCTAGACGAAGCACTAGAAGCGGCGGCGAAATTGTCCGATCGCTACATTAGCGATCGCTTCTTACCGGACAAGGCGATCGATTTAATCGATGAAGCTGGTTCGAGAGTGCGCTTGATTAATTCCCAATTGCCCCCAGCAGCCAAGGAATTAGATAAAGAACTGCGGCAAATTCTCAAACAAAAAGATGACGCGGTGCGCGGTCAAGACTTCGAGAAAGCTGGGGAATTGCGCGATCGGGAAATGGAAATCAAAACCCAGATCCGGAATCTCGCTTCCACCAAAAAAGGCGAAGATGGCAACGATGAACCCTTTGTGGATGCCGAGGAAATCGCTCACATCGTCGCTTCTTGGACTGGGGTTCCCGTCAACAAACTGACCGAAACCGAATCCGAGAAACTGCTGCACATGGAAGATACCCTGCATCAGCGTCTCATCGGTCAAGAGGACGCAGTTAAAGCGGTGTCTCGCGCCATTCGTCGCGCTCGCGTCGGTCTGAAAAATCCCAACCGTCCGATTGCTTCCTTTATCTTCTCCGGTCCAACGGGGGTAGGTAAAACCGAGTTAACTAAAGCTCTGGCCGCTTATTTCTTTGGTTCCGAAGATGCGATGATCCGTCTCGATATGTCGGAATACATGGAACGGCACACGGTTTCTAAGTTAATCGGTTCGCCTCCGGGTTACGTTGGTTACAACGAAGGGGGACAATTAACGGAAGCGGTGCGTCGTCGTCCTTATACGGTGGTGCTATTCGACGAAATCGAAAAAGCTCACCCCGATGTCTTCAATATGCTTCTGCAAATCCTTGAAGATGGACGTTTGACCGATGCCAAAGGTCGCACGGTGGACTTTAAAAATACCCTGTTGATCATGACCTCGAACATCGGTTCTAAAGTGATCGAGAAGGGTGGCGGTGGTTTAGGTTTCGAGTTTGCCGATAATCAAGCCGAGGCCCAGTATAATCGCATTCGATCGCTGGTTAATGAGGAATTAAAACAGTATTTCCGCCCTGAATTCCTCAACCGTCTTGATGAGATTATTGTCTTCCGTCAACTCAATAAGGAAGAAGTCAAGGAAATCGCCGAAATCCTGCTCAAGGATGTGTTTAAACGTCTGACAGAACAAAATATTACTTTGTCTGTTACTGATAAGTTTAAAGAACGCTTGATCGAGGAAGGTTATAATCCGGCCTACGGCGCTCGTCCCTTACGTCGTGCGATTATGCGTCTATTGGAAGATGTTCTGGCTGAGGAAATTCTCTCCGGACGGGTTTCTGATGGGGATACTGCCATGGTCGATATCGATGAGGAAGGTAAGGTGAAAGTTATTTCGGGGGAAAGACGCGAGTTAATCGCTCCCGTGATCGAATAAATTCTCACTGTAATTAGTTAAATAAAAGGTGGGCTTCTTGCTCACCTTTTCTCGTAAAAATAGGGAAAAAGTGCGATGAAAGTTTGGTTTGTGGGCTGTGTTTTGTTATTTTTGTTGGTGGAATTTTATCAGTGGGCAAAGGGGTTTATTTTACCTTTACCTCTCTATATTTTTGCTGGAGCTTTGCTATCGATCGCTTCTAATTATTCTCAAGATATGAGCAATTTATTTGCTAGAAATGAACAGGTTTATCAAACTGCTAGTTTAAGTGATATTCCTGACATTTTGACGGCAGAAACCGCAATTACCAGCCTAGAAGCGGCAGCAGCGGAGGATAGTAAAAAGCGGTGTCGCTGAATCAAGACATGAAGACTAAATTGTGCCTCCTATCCACAAGTTACCTTACTGCTAGGTTTTAAAAATTGCCGAGAGGACAATTGATACTTAAAATCAGCAACGCCCGATAACTTTTCAAACAGATATTAAAAATAGATGATCATGAAAACAGTCACAAAAGTAGCTCTTATTGCCCTACTCTGGATAACAATAATCAATCCTGCCAACTTACCTCCAGATACCGATGTTAGGCTAAAAATGGCCCATGCCCTGTGGACAGGAACTGAGGAAGTTTCTTTACCCCCAAATTATCGTCCTTCCTCTCGATTAGAGCCTGTTGGTGTTTTAGGAGTAGATGGAAAACGATATGAAGCTTATGATATAGGACAATCCTTATTAATGTTGCCCGCAGATTGGATTGGCACTCAACTCTCTAAAGTTTTTCCTGGTATTAAGCCTTATTTATTAAGAGAATTTGCGGTTAGTTTTCTTGTAGTTATCCCTCTAAATGTATTAGTTGTTATCTCCTGTTATTGGTTACTTAGACTATTTGATTTTCAGGAGAAAATTGCGGCATCTGCCAGCTTGATTTGGTTGCTAGGTACTACCGTTCTCCACTATGCACAAACTTTTCAACAAAATAATCCAGTCCTACTTTGTGTGATTTTAGGTTATGCTTGTGCTTTGGCTTATATTAAAACTAACAAAGTACCTTATGTTTTTTTGAGTGGATTGGCAATCGGAGCGGCTATTATAATTCGCTCGACAACTATCATTTATGCTCTCACAGTTTTTGGTTTTCTAATTAGCTGTCTAATTTATAAAAATTTCAAGCTGAATCAAATCTTTAAGACAGCCATACTCTGGAACGTCGGCTTATTTCCTTTCCTTTTTGTCAGTAGATTATTTAATTACTTACGCTTTGGGGATTTTTGGACAACGGCAGCATCCTTAAGCATTGAGCAAATACGCAATGGAGCAATCTTTTCAGGGTTGCCAGAATTGCCCCCTAATTATCCTTTCATACACCCTCCCTACGTTGGTATTCTCGGCGTTCTCTTCTCGCCAGCTAAAAGTATATTTATTTACGACCCGTTTCTTTTACCATGTTTAGTATTGGGGATTATTTTATTTAACAAATTAACACCTTATATACGAATATATTTTATTTCCTCAATTTTTGCACTTGTCTTTCATATTATCTTAACCAGCAAACTGGATTTCTGGCATGGAGATGGTTCTTGGGCTGCTCGTTATCACGTTACCTCAGTTCACCTACTGCTTGTTCCCTTAATAGCTTTGCTAATCTTAGAGATGTTATCGATTAATCGACTCAAACGATGGTTAATTAGCAGCTTGGTTGTTCTTTCTATTTTGGTTCAATTTGCTTCTCTTGTCTTTGACCCTAGTGTAAATAGTGGTGTGGTCAACTTTGCAGAACCAAAAAGTTTTTTGAGGTTTCGTTTAGGTGAACGTATCGACAGTGTTAGTTGCTTAATTGGTCTTTCTCGATCCCAAAGTTGCTTAACTGAGGAAAAGTACAGTAAGTCTGATCTCGCCAGTAGGGTGTATTTCTGGCCTATTAAATCCAACAAAGCGCAAGGATTGCTCTGGAAAATTTGGGGATTCCTCTTGATCACAGCTTTGATCAGCACTCTACTTTTGGTGGTGATTGGGTAGTAGTGATGGAGACTTAATACCTTGCTCGTCCCTTACGTCGTGCGATTATGGGCGTTGTCAGATCAGAATATGAAAGATGCAATGCAATCCTTGCTATCAAATTAATTTCAGTTCCAAGCTGATTCGGATCATCCTTCAATTTGACAACGCCCGATTATGCGTCTGTTGGAACCCACATTCCGCACCCTCAACTGTCACAGATCAAAAAAGCCATTAAAGTAGTACATAATAACTAAAATTAATTCAAAGGTTAAAAGGGTTAATGAGAATATCTAGCATTAAAAGGGGTATGGAGCGAGAAAGAGAAAAT
>NZ_JAPZQJ010000558.1:0-1488 GCF_027530405.1 Microcystis sp. LE19-41.2A
TGAGATGCCATCGTTTTCTAAGAGGAACAATTCTGGGGAATTTTTAGGTGTTGGGGATTTCAGTTATCAGTTATCAGTTATCAGTTATCAGTTTACTGTTTACTGTTTACTGTTTACTGTTTACTGTTCACTGCTCACTGAAAAATTATCGTCCCATTTCTCGCTTTAATTTTTTCAATTCTTCTTCCATTTCCCATTCTTTAAATTTTAGATCGAGATTATCGTAGTTTGAGCGCTGATAGTCCGATTCTTGGGGTTGATCCCAAAAAGTGGTTTCCCAGTCAGGGGACTGATTTTTAGGGGCTTTTTCGGCTTTAATTTGCACTTCTTGACGACGTTGTTGGACTTGTTGCAGTAACTCTTGGGATTGAGTCAGACGTTTTTTCACCCCTTCCATCCGTCCCCAAAGTTGATTACCCTGACGGAAGAGGGCCGCCTCGCGTTCACTAGCAGCCTTAAGCAAGTCCTGCCGTCCAGCGGCCTTAGCCTTATCAATTCTAGCGTGCCAAGTTTGGATATCTTGGGCAGTGGCCAAAATTTGCTGTTCGAGACGTTGACGCTCATTTTCTAGGGCGCTAATTAGTTTAGCAGTATCGCGCTCCTGTTCGCGCAGTTGTTCCACCAGCGCCTGTAATTCTAATTGGGGATGACTTCTGAGAAATTCTTCCAGTTGGGTTTCAAGAAAGCGACTGACATCATCAAATAGATTGCCCATCTGTGCAGTATCCTAAATTTGCAATTAAAGTCTAGGAGCGATCGATTTTAATCCCCCTCTTTTTAGCATAGGCTAGATCAACCCTAGATTTAAATGGGGTCTGCTGAAAAAGTTTTTCCTGGGGGCAGGGTGTGGGGTGTAGGGTTTTACCGATTTTGAGGTAGTCAGTTACCTAATTTTCAGGGAAAAAGTCCAGGAATTTTACCCCCGATCCCTCCAATGGTCGGCACTTTTTGAGGTCAAAAAAGTCTAAAAGCCTTATCCAACAAGGTTTTTAGATTTATTCAGCAAGCCCTAAATATATTTGGGAAAAGTAGTACAAAAATGTTATTCGGTTGTGGGTTAGGCAGGGGGAAACCCGTATAATAAAACTAAGTAGCTGGTTATAATTAGGGTTTGCGGCAAAAAGTTTGTTGGTGGGGTTAGGAGTCGGTCGTCAGTAGCCGGTCGTCGGTCGTTTCAGGCTTTGTTGCCCTCTCTTTTTGTACCAACTTATGTACTACAAGAAGGATAATGCCAGGTTTTTGAGAGTCCCAATCCGATTTTCGCAGCATGAACATCGGATTTTAACAGGTCAAAAGCCTTATTTTAAAAGGGTTTTACCATTATTCAGCCAACCCTAAGTAGGGTTGGCTGAATAAATTTGAAATGTAGGCAAAGTAAAGGTTTTGGGGCTTTACGAGCGAAACAGGTGCAAGATTTTGAGAGAATCGTCGTTCAAAACCTTGCGTCTTCATCGGCCCGCGTCCTGTAGGGGCGAAGCATTCGGACAA
>NZ_JAPZQJ010000309.1:0-1402 GCF_027530405.1 Microcystis sp. LE19-41.2A
TGAAATATTATGGAGATTTTTAAAATATGAATGGATTGAATTTAGCGCCTATAAAGACCGAAAGAGCCTCCTCGCTTACGTTAAAAAAGTGCTGGACAATTTTGGAGGCGAGTATGTAATTAATTTTGCCTAGGTACTTACTGAATAATGACGCAGAAATCACTTTTTTAAGGAGAGAATAAACAGTTTGGTAGGTTGGGTTGAGGCACGAAACCCAACGCCAGTTGCGTAAACACCAATCCAATAAATGTTATTCTAACTTGATGCAATACCGTAGAGCAAAAACACCTAAAGCCACTTATTTTTTTACAGTTGTGACATCCAATCGTCACAGAATTTTGTGTGAACCTGAAAATGTGGATTGACTACGAAATGCTTTTAAATATGTTATGCGACAACATCATTTTAAGATTGATGCTATTGTCATTTTACCAGCTCCCATTCATGCTCTTTGGACATGGCCTGAAACGGATGCAGATTTTTCAACTCGTTGGCGATTAATTAAAAGTTATTTTAGCCGTCAATGTCATTCTCAATATCAGGGTAAAATTTCAACATCTCGACAACATAAAGGAGAAAAGGCTATTTGGCAACGTCGCTTTTGGGAGCATCAAGTTCGAGATGGTCGCCAAGGGCGCGCCTACGGCGATCGAGATTTTGTTAATCATCTCGAATACATCCATTATAATCCCGTGCATCATGGATTAGTAAACGCTCCGAAAGATTGGCAATATTCCAGTTTTCACCGTTAGGTTGAAGAAGGAATTTATAATCAGATGTGGGGAGCTTCAGAAAGGCTGATCTTTGATAGTGATATTGGTATGGAATAAAATGTAGAAGTGGAACCCAAAAAATTAAGGTAAGAAATAAGGGCAATGTTGGGTTTCATCTCTTATAATCCTTTCTGTTGCATAAGAAAAACCGAAGAACCATAAAATGTAGGTTGGATTGAACGAAGTGAAACCCAAAAAATTAAGGTCAGAAATAAAGGCAATGTTGGGTTTTGTCACTAATAGTTGGTATCGAATAAAATGTAGATTGGATTGAACGAAGTGAAACCCAAAAAATTAAGGTCAGAAATAAAGGCAATGTTGGGTTTCGTCACCTCAACCCAACCTACAAGATCAGCGATCGCACTTACATGATTGATGATTTTGGCGATAAGGCGATAAGTTCATGAAAATTAGAACAAGCGAGTTATCCAGAAAAATAGTCGGTTCTTCGGTTTTTGTTATGCAATGGACGGGGGTTATAAGGGATGGAACCCTTATATAGAAAGGCATTTGGCGATTTTTGTCAATTATTTTTGATCTAGAGCGAACTAATCAATTAAGTCTCTTGCCAGATAAGGATTTAGTCGATTTATGCCCCCCTATCGAACCATAACAAGTAACGAAGAGCC
>NZ_JAPZQJ010000387.1:0-32982 GCF_027530405.1 Microcystis sp. LE19-41.2A
AAATCCTTATCTGGCAAGAGACTTAATTGATTAGTTCGCTCTAGAGCAAAAACAATTGACAAAAATCGCTAAATGCCTTTCTCTATAAGGGTTCCATCCCTTATAACCCCCGTCCATTGCATAACACAAACCGAAGAGCCATTGGAACGATACTAAGATTATCAGAGTAAGGAGAATAACAATTGTTTCAATCCCTAGTAGGGTTTAAGATTAATTGGAACGATAAAAACATCTGTCTTGCAAAAAGCAAGGAATGTTTCAATCCCTAGTAGGGTTTAAGATTAATTGGAACTCTTTTCACATTGGCTATTTAGCTAGAGAAATTGGTTTCAATCCCTAGTAGGGTTTAAGATTAATTGGAACCAATTTTCCCAATCTTAAGAATGGTAAACAGACGTTTCAATCCCTAGTAGGGTTTAAGATTAATTGGAACTCTAGGGACAGAAATTACTCTCTACAAAAAAGTTGTTTCAATCCCTAGTAGGGTTTAAGATTAATTGGAACTTTTTTGCAAAACTCGTCTTTTTTAGTCACGGGAGTATCGTTTCAATCCCTAGTAGGGTTTAAGATTAATTGGAACAAGCACTTCCTTCTCCTGACAATCCAGGGGATCCACGGTTTCAATCCCTAGTAGGGTTTAAGATTAATTGGAACTTTCATTTTTTTGCTCGCTTGTTTAATGGACTGATGTTTCAATCCCTAGTAGGGTTTAAGATTAATTGGAACGTGATGCGGGGCGGTTCCTGGGGCAGCTTTCCTAATAAGTTTCAATCCCTAGTAGGGTTTAAGATTAATTGGAACAGGGTAAACCGATTTACTACCTTAAAAAAGGTTTCAATCCCTAGTAGGGTTTAAGATTAATTGGAACCTAAGCGGTATTCCGATAATAGAGGGGTACTTATGGTTTCAATCCCTAGTAGGGTTTAAGATTAATTGGAACGCTTGAGTGTCAAGTCGCCCAACTGACCAAAGACGTTTCAATCCCTAGTAGGGTTTAAGATTAATTGGAACAACATTCCTTCAACTCCCCTCGTATCAAGCCAATGTTTCAATCCCTAGTAGGGTTTAAGATTAATTGGAACCATCTAATACAGTTTTTTCGATTTTTTCCATAATCAGTTTCAATCCCTAGTAGGGTTTAAGATTAATTGGAACCAAGGGGAATATCTAGCACCCTTAGAGTTGTGGGGGAGTTTCAATCCCTAGTAGGGTTTAAGATTAATTGGAACCTTTGATGCTTACCACCTGTAACAATCGAAAAGGATTGTTTCAATCCCTAGTAGGGTTTAAGATTAATTGGAACCCGAGCCACGGGGTAGCTACGGTGAAATAATGTCCGATTCAATCCCTAGTAGGGTTTAAGATTAATTGGAACTGTTATCATTAATCCTCCAAATTTTAGGTAAAGAATGTTTCAATCCCTAGTAGGGTTTAAGATTAATTGGAACTTGGATTAATGAAGCTATAGAAGCGGCTTACGAAAGTTTCAATCCCTAGTAGGGTTTAAGATTAATTGGAACTGTACAAGTCCATCGTTTGGTTGCCACCCATAACGGTTTCAATCCCTAGTAGGGTTTAAGATTAATTGGAACCTGATAGCTGGCAAGAGTGGTTTATGGATGTCAATGTTTCAATCCCTAGTAGGGTTTAAGATTAATTGGAACACGGACTGAAACGTTTTGCAGGGTATCTTGATTGGCAGTTTCAATCCCTAGTAGGGTTTAAGATTAATTGGAACGGGATGAGGAGTTTTTTATTCAGGGAGATTTTACGTTTCAATCCCTAGTAGGGTTTAAGATTAATTGGAACCGGATCATTTCTTCATTTCTAGTAGCTCTAGCAGGGTTTCAATCCCTAGTAGGGTTTAAGATTAATTGGAACTATTTTATTTCAAATACTATCCGATAGTTACCGTGTTTCAATCCCTAGTAGGGTTTAAGATTAATTGGAACTGATTGCTTTTCAGTTGCTTATTTTCCTGTTGCAGTAGATGGTTTCAATCCCTAGTAGGGTTTAAGATTAATTGGAACCAAGCCTCAAAATCCAGTAGAAAGTGTTAGCTATGTTTCAATCCCTAGTAGGGTTTAAGATTAATTGGAACCGCCCAGTGGTAAAAGCCGTACGCTATGGGATTTTCAAGGTTCCGTTGCGCCGCACCCGCAATAAACCCATTGTACAGCAAGTGACCCACTTCTTCAAGAACCCGCAAAACCTTACGGGATAAGGTGCGCCCCGCGTTGGAAAGGAAAATCATCTCGAATCTATATTGCATAAGCTTTTCAGCCACCAGATAATAGTTAAGGATTTTTACAGCTACCCGGAAGCGCAACCGAGCTAAACAAAAAAAATTGTATTATCCCGGGGTAACTCACCACCGATACGTTCCACTTTACCCCGACAACAGGCGCAGAGAAAATAAAAGCGGATGCTATCGGTATCGGGTTTGATCAACTTACTCAAGCGCCCGCGCAGCTTAGCGTACTGGGTATCGGTTAGATCGCACTCAAAAACACTATACTGCACCCGTTGGCCGTAGGACTTTAACGTATTGTGAATTTTGGTTCGTCGCTTATCATCGGAAATGTCGTAACTGACAACAAAATACATGACCGCCTCTATCTACTTTAAAATCAAGGGTGGATACTTATCCGTCTCATCCATCAGATATTTCGCCATTAGTCGGGCCTGAATCTCGAAAGCTTCTTGATAAGTACACTGTTTACCCATTACTGGATGCTTAAACTTCGATTGTTTCTTCTGTTCGTACAAGCGCAGGAAAATCTGTAAACCTTCTCTCGTCAAGGAAACCGCACCGCTTAAGGGTTCGGTGGTGAAATGTTCGGGGGTAAGATAAGGATGATTGACCCCATTGAGAACCACGGCATCAACGACGATCGCTCTAAATTCTTCCATCAGATCTAGTGCCAGCGAGGGGCGACCGTAGCGTTGATAGTGAAGATAACCGAGATAGGGGTCAAAACCGACCAAATTGATCGCACTCTGCACGTCATGGCGCAATAACGCATAACCCAGACTCAAAAGAGAATTGACCGGATCTCGCGGGGGGCGACGGTTACGCGAGGCAAAGGTAAAAGTATCACCGAGAATTAAGGAATCAAAACAACTGAAATAGGCTGCGCTTCCCGCTCCCTCTAACCCCCGGAGAGAATCGATCGCCGAGGTTGTTGCGATCGAGCCGATCGCTGCTTCCAGACAAGCGATCGCAGTTTGTAAATCCAACTCTTTTCGATCGCGTTGACGACGGAGCAGAATGTTGCGGTAATTCTTCAGCTTGCCGCGGACGAATCCCCGCACTAATTGAATGGCTTTCGGAGAATCGCCGGCGGCCTGCCATTGCGCTCGACGAACGAAAATATTTTTGGTCATCTCCGGTTCCAATCTACCGAGATAGCGTCCGGTGGATGTGACGAAACTGAGCGGAATATGACGTTCCAACAATTCGATCACCAATGCGGGAGAAACTGAACCCCGTCCGAAAATCACCACTCCTTCCACGTTCAATAGAGGTACATCGAGGATCGTTTCTTTGGATGCTTTAACCGTTAAACGCTCGTCATTTTTGCCGAGAAATGCGTCTTCTCTCGTCACATATACCGTTCCCATATTTTTTAGTCTTCCTCTCGATATCGTTGGACTTTTTCAGTTAATCGGGGCAAGCAGCGATCGAACAAACTGCATCCCTTGCAGCGGGGTGAATAGACCGCCGGGGGCATTTTTCCCGTCTGGATCAGGGTTTCAACTGCTCGGATCGTAGCGATCGCCCGTTGCCGTAAAGCAAGATCGATCGCCACCGGTTGACGCTGGTGAGAACTGGCATAGTAGATATAGCCGGTATCTAGCCTTTTTCCAGTCATTTCTTCCAAACAGATGGCTTGAGCGCACACCTGCAACTCGTCGTTATCCCATTCGCCTTTACTGCCCCGTTTGTATTCCACGGGGATAAATTCGCCGTCGTGGGACTCGATCAGATCGGCTTTACCGATGAGACGGTAATTATCTGATTTAAGCCAGATCGCCCGTATTTGCCATATTTCCTCCCGGTTTGCCGCCCCGACGGTGTGAACTCGCTCGTGTAAATTTGTTCCCTCGATCGTGTAGCTATTATCGAGAAATTCCCCGGCGACGAACATTCTCCAACAACGGTGGGGACAGTAGGCGTAATGGTTGAGAGCGGCGATCGGTATGTAATCAGATTCATCCATGGCTATCTTTTCTCCTTAGCAATTCTGCGAGTCATCCCCATTCCCATGGTGGTTTTCCGTCCCACTCCCGCGTAGAGGGCAAAATCCGCCAGTACATTAATCGCTTTAATCTTTGCGGGTTCCACCTCTCCCAAAAGACGATAGTGAATCTCGCCCACACAACCGAACGACTGGTTTTTATAGGCTTCATCGGCTAATTTCGTTTGAATATCGAAGAAACTAGGGAAAATCGACTCTAGGGCAATAGAATCGAAGGGGATACCGCTATAGCGATTCCAACGACCGAGAAGGCTATTAAACACCAGTTCCCGCGTCGGTAAGGCACTATCGAATTTTCCCTGCCGGAAGGTGACGGGGGTGGCGAAAAGGAAATCAAATTCCCGATTCGTTTCCGAGGCGTTTTCATACAGGTATTGATAAGTACAAGAGTTCGCCCAGGGTTGAACCGATTGCGGGGTAGCGAGGACGCTGGTGATAACCAGATCGGCGGAACCGAGATGCCAGGGGTGTTTTGGATTGAGATTCAACCAGAGCGAGGTTAATTTACCGAATAATCGGTCATCGAGCAGAGAAATCCGCCACCAGCAGGGAGTTTCGGGGGCGATTGGCCGTTCGTGTCGCCACTGCGGGGAATTTATCGTTTTTCCCCCGGATTGCATCTGTAGTGGCGATAAGGTAAAAGCTTTATCTGCCTCGGCTGCGTGTAGAATTTTCCCTAATTCCTGATCAACACTACTGACAAGGGTAAGGAATAGCGCGTGAAGGTGTCGTCCGGTGAGAAAATTCGGATAGATCGGCGATCGGGGTGTGAGATTGAGAACGAGACTGTAGGGCATTAACTTAATCGGGCCTTGGCAAAAATTTGTCTGGGGGTTAGGGTTAAATCGGGGAGGAGAATATCGCTAATTTCGTCATCGCCTTTTTTAATCGCCGGGGGTGCGTCGGGATAGAAAATTGTGATCTGCTTGGCCCGGGGATCGACGATCCAGACGCGACTGACTCCCGCTTTTAGGTAGTCCACGGCTTTTTCGCTCAGGCTGCTGAAAGATTGTTCCGGAGAGATAATTTCGATGACTAATTCCGGGGGAACGGGACAAGCTTCATCGGTGAGGGGAATATCTCCTAACCTTTGCGGGGAAATGTAGAGAAGATCGGGAACCGGACACCAATCTCGATCGTTTTTGCTGAGAATGATCGCCCATTCGATTCCCACTTCTCCCCGTCCTTGATTCCAGCGATCGAGTACGAGAAATAAAGCACCAGTTAAACGAGAATGAAAGAATTTCGGTGACATTTTTGCGATCGCTTCTCCATCGACTAATTCATAGGTAATATCGCCCTCGGGATCGGTTAGCGAGAGAAATTCTGGTAAAGTGAGGGGTTTAGAAGAGATAAGAGTCATGGTCAATTTTCAACCGAAGTGATAGGACAATCGAGCGGGAATTTTCAGATCGGGGCGATCGCTTATAACGAGACTGTAGGGCATTAACTTAATCGGGCCTTGGCAAAAATTTGTCTGGGGGTTAGGGTTAAATCGGGGAGGAGAATATCGCTCATCTCGTCATCGCCTTTTTTAATCGCCGGGGGTGCGTCGGGATAGAAAATTGTGATCTGCTTGGCCCGGGGATCGACGATCCAGACGCGACTGACTCCCGCTTTTAGGTAGTCCACGGCTTTTTCGCTCAGGCTGCTGAAGGATTGTTCCGGAGAGATAATTTCGATGACTAATTCCGGGGGAACGGGACAAGCTTCATCGGTGAGGGGAATATCTCCTAACCTTTCCGGGGAAATGTAGAGAAGATCGGGAACCGGACACCAATCTCGATCGTTTTTGCTGAGAATGATCGCCCATTCGATTCCCACTTCTCCCCGTCCTTGATTCCAGCGATCGAGTATAGAAGATAAAGCCAGAGTTAAACGAGAATGAAAGAATTTCGGTGACATTTTCTGGATAGCTTCTCCATCGACTAATTCATAGGTAATATCGCCATCGGGATCGGTTAGCGAGAAAAATTCCCGTAAAGTGAGGGATTTAGAAGAGATAAGAGTCATGGTATATAGTTTCTAGTGTAGTGAACATATCCCGCGCCAGATAAAAATCAATCTTGTGTTAGAGCCTTAGTGTAGTTAATAACTACTGATCTATCCTTTGTGGGGTTATACCGAAGTCTTTCTTGATAGCCATTTGATCTGCATTTAATAAAAACTCTAGGCAAGTCTTTAAACCCTAATTCATGATCATATATGGCTCCCTCCTGAACTGCACAGACTTTGATCACCATGTCTTTACTGTATGCACATCCCCAATATTTTAAAGGTTCTAACTTATATCGAGTTTCTTCCTTGTCGTAAATCCATTCGTACACAGACACATTAGCGTATTGATTTGTGTAATTTCCTTCATTATTGATTAAACGATCAATGGGGACTTGAATTTGAGGAGATTCTTTGACAATTTTTTCTAAACTATCACCCTGCTTACCGTCATCATATACCAAGGTAACGGATGGAGTCCAGCTACGGGTGATTACTAATCCTTTTTCATGAGCAGATTGACAAGTGAGATCGGCATTATAAACATAGTCTTGCAACAGGGAAAAAAGCTCAACAACTCGATAATCATCAATTTTCTGTTTTGTAGAAACACAATTCATGATCGCTTTCGGATCAAAGTTTCGAGCGTGCAAACCCTTAAGAATTATTTTATAATCCTCTAGCTCTGCCTCGCTTAAAGTATTAATAAATTCAGGAATATTATTGCCAATAACAATGATTTTTGCATCTTCAACATTACCTTTACGATTGCAACGTCCCGCTCGTTGAATTAAACTTTCTGGGTTACACAGTTGAGTAATCAAACGGGTACTATTTAAATCACAACCAACTTCGATCGCACTGGTAGTGACCAGAATATAAGCTTGGTCATTTTCATCTCTCTCTTTTAATCTTTTATAAAGATTGGTGCGAGAATAATGGGAAGTTTTGGGAATATCTGACAAACGACCATGGTAGAGAAATAAAAATTCATTTTGTTCTGAAGATTTAATGTTTAATTTCTGTTTTATTTTTTCATAAATTGCTATCGCATCTTTAACAGTTTCTACAGAAACGATGATACGATGGCTTGGGGTAGAGTTCCATTCTTCAAGTGCTATTGAGGTCAACTTTTGTTGTAAATTTGTTGGCTCTTTTACATCATAAACAATATCATCAACCCATTCAAACTGTTTTAAATTAGAATAGTCTTGCTTCAAAATTTGCTGATAAAAATTATTTAGCTTCTCTAGATTGTCCTGAACATCAATATAATCGATCATGTTATCCGCAAGATAATCGAATCTTTCCAGATGATTTTGTGATAAAGTTGCCGTCATTAAAACAAGCGAGCGTCCTGCTTCATACAAAGCTTTAACCAAACTGCAAAAGTTAGTAAACGAAATATCATCATAGGTATGAGCTTCATCAAAACAAATCAGTGTATTACCATGGTGAATTCGATAGGGAAAGATGAATGATTTTTGCTTATCACCATAGCCAAAGTATCGATATATAAATTTATCAATTGTTGTTAAAATAATATCTCCTTTGTATAAATGTCTTCGAGAATTATTGCTAGATTTAACTTCTCCATCTAGATAAACATATCGATTCATTTCGGTTCCTGTATCTATCACCAAAGACACTTCACGTCCTTTGTGTAGGAGTGAAAATTGTTTTAAATATTTCTCGCATCTCTGTTTTTGATCTTCTAACAAACTTCGTGCAGGTAGGGGTATAATCAGGCGAGGTCTATCTTCTTTTGTAGATAGCATAGCTAAAAAGGGAATAATAATCGCTTCAAATTTTCCTACTCCTGTAGGAGCTTTAAGTATAAAAGCTGGATGTTTGTTTTTAACAATCGTTTGAAACACTTCCTCCTGCATTGGATTAGGTTGAAAATTCGCTAATTCTCTATACCACCACAAAATTGCATTTTCTGATTTTTCTGATGGGGAATAAGTGTTTGAATTATCAGGTTTGATAATGGCAGTAATTGCTCTATCTTCACTGATTGTATGTTCGCTTTTTTTCCACCACTCTTTAACAAGAGTATTCAATTTACCTCCTAATTCCTTATCTTTTCCGTTTTCGTGTAATTGTTGGAGTTGATTTTTATCCTCGTCTGACAAGTTATAGGTCCACGAACGAAAATTTAAAGTGATAGTTGGTTCTCTAAAAGGATAAGGATCGAGATAAAAAACACGGTGGTTGCTATCTTCGGATGTACCTTTAGTTATTGTAAAATCCATAAATGTGCGAGATTTTGCCTGTTCGTCGTCTCCAATGACACGACAAGCTAATTCCGCTTCAATTTGATCGCACATTTCCAAAATATAAAGTTCTTTGGCGTATTGTAAGGGGTCTTTAGAGAAAATCTTCTGATATTTAGGATCTTTTTTTAATTGATAGGTATCCTTGATAATTTCCTTAGTTGAATAGTCATGATGTCCTCTCGCTAGAGCCTGCACCCAAAGATTTTGTGGTTCATCTACTTTAAATCGATGCCCTTTAAATGAATAAGTATATTTTGTAAACTCTCCCCGTTTATTAGTTTCAACGCGAATTTTGAAGGTTTGTGGTTTAGCTTTGTCGTGTAAATTGATTCCTTCAATAACTCGTTCTAGAGAAAAGTTGTCATCTTGCCATTTTCTGGCTAATTGTCTAACATTACCTACATGATTACCCAGGGGTTGAAAAAGAATTTTATCAGGGGCAATTGTAGGTTCGCCTGAAAAAAACACGCGGCCGAATTTGAAAAAAGGTTGAGGGTTAGATTTAGACATTAATTGATTCTCCTTGTAAAAGTTCCACGAGTGCTACAGGAATCTGAAGATTTCCATCCGTATAGAAATCTAAAGTGGGTAAAGGATTGGCTTTTTCGGGATAGTAAGCGGCAACAAAGGGGATAAAACCATTAATAGGCGATCGCTCTGTGTCAAACAATCCCTTATCCTCATCTTGAGTCTGATCTGCTGACCATTCATGACGATAGAGATTATAAATATCACAACGATTGATACAAGGATTTCGCTGTATTAAAGCTTCCATGGGAACAACAGTTGACGGGTGAGCGGAAAGAATCTTTCTTTGGAGTCGTATAGATTCAGATACCTCGTCAATCACCGCAAATCCTTCCTTACCAATTTTACATCCGACTCCTTGTAGGCTAGAAAATGCCTCTAGACTGGACTTAGATTCGCTTACAACATAGCCGATTAACTCCTCAGCGATAAAATATTCCCAAGTGTGTAACTGAAAGTTTTCTCGATCGCCATCAATGTATAGTCTAGAAAAAACATCATGGTTAAACGATCGAGTTCCTTTGCGATGAGTACGATGGACTCCAGACCATTTATCTAGGACTGGATAGGCTCCTAACGCTATATACTGACGAGGTAGGGTGAAATAAGGCGGATTTTCCTTGTTAATGCTGGTTTCAGGGATATCTAATCCCTCGCTTAACATTACTATCCGTCGGAGAAACCCAGAAAAAGTAGTCGGTGGGACGAAGGGATAGGTGGCGATATTGAGAATCGATCCAGGCAGTATGCGAAATGTCATCGCCGCCGTTGGGATAATCTTAAAGGTCAGGCAATACATGATTTATGCTTGTAAAACTGTATCGACGAATATTGCGGAGTATTCTTGCAATTTGGCTAACGCTTCATTGCCTATCCAGCGATCGAAGTGCGCTTCTTGAATATGATTAGTGAAATTAGTTTCAGGATACAGTGCCAAATAAAGGAAATCATTGATCGCCTTTTGCGGGTCGGTTTCCGAGGGAGAAACGATTGGACGCTTCCCTCTAGGAGATAAATATCTATCCAAAACCAGAAGCGGGGTACGATCGTCCGTTTCCGCGATAGCAATTCCTTTCGGATTTCCTGAACCTATGCGAGGTAATGAATCTAAGAAAGCATAAGCGACAGCTGAAAAGTCTTGATCGGTGATACTCAGAGCGTGGTTATAAACGGGATAGAGAATGCCGGGTTGATTGTATTCTCGTCTAAAAGGTGTGGGAGTTTCATCATTGCGATTGACCAATAAAGCGGGGTGCATTGCTCGTTGTTTTTCGACCGGGTAAATCTCTTGTATGGCAACACCTCCACCATGAGTTACCCGACCGATTAAAGTCCGTTTTCCTGGATCGAGTGCGCCAAATGTAGCACAAATCGGACAAGTGGGTTCAGCACAGGTTTTCGGGATTCCGCAGTTTTGTTTATCTCCTAGCAGCTCTCCACTTTTCACAGGAGACCATAGTAAACAACGTCGTTCAACTCCTCGCCGTTTGGTCGGAGAAATATAACATTTTTCAATTTCTTTACCATCTTTTGTACTCAGTTTAACGATTTCAACTAAGTTAACATTAACCTGTACTTCATGTCCTAGGTAAAGCTCTTGAGAGCCTTCGAGAATGGCATAAATATCAAAATGCAATCTAGGTTTATTAGCATCAGTCTTAGGTAGTCCAGTCGTCACTTTAGATTCGGTAGCCATCGTTATTTATCTCCTTTAGATGAAAGTTTACGAACCAATTCAGGAAACCGCGTATAAAGAGAAAGTTTGAGATTATAAGTTAAATTCTTCCACTCTTTTTCTTGTGCATAATTACCTACTTGATCAGGATTGGCAAAATAAGCGTAAGATTTGGTGATGTCGTCAGCATAAAAAACAAGCCATTTTTTACCCGAATTATCAACTTCTTCTCTATTAGTGATTTCTAGCTTATTTTCTAGCATTTTTTTTGCTTGTTCGTAGATAAAGTAATTGTCAGGATTGTGATATAGCCTTGCTTGAACACTAATTTTCTTTTCATCTCCTAATGTCGCATAATAACTAAAAGCAACAGGATCATCTACTTTTTCTATTAATTTACTTACCTCACGTTCTGCATCTTCTGGCTTCATTAATTTTTTAGCAGTACTTTCTAAAGATTGGGCAAAAGCGTAAGTTAATCCTGTCAATGCGGCCACGTCTTCATATAATTTGGCGCGTTTCCCAAGTGAATCGATAGTCATATCTTCTCCTCGAATATCTTGAATGATGGTTTGCAAATATTGTTCCCTAACTCGTTCCAATAATAAGCGGTCAGAAATACTGGAAGCTTTAAGTAATGTATAGTCTGCTAAGTAGGGTGAATCTTGTTGTACATAACGAATCGCATCTCCTAGTTTAAGGTTAATATCTTTCCCACTGACGATAATTGATTGATCATAACCTTCTATCAAACCTTTAATAAATATTAATTGACGGCTTACTAAAACTTTTTCTGTTCTTTGAAGCTGAAGAACAAATTTAAAATCTTTAATAACCTCTAAGGGAAAAATCGAGGCAACTTTTGCTAAAGCATATTGAAACTGTCCTAGTTTTTTTGAAGCGGTATCTCCTGTGATTGTTTTTTCAGAAGTTAGGGCAATGTAACAACCCGAAGATAAATGTACTTCTTTATTGGTTAGCATTCGCAAGTAGTCTTTGATTTTAACTTTCGTTACA
The DNA here is from genome assembly GCF_027530405.1 of Microcystis sp. LE19-41.2A. Classification (NCBI taxonomy): domain Bacteria; kingdom Bacillati; phylum Cyanobacteriota; class Cyanophyceae; order Chroococcales; family Microcystaceae; genus Microcystis; species Microcystis sp. LE19-41.2A. The sequence goes on from NZ_JAPZQJ010000387.1 coordinate 11,757, forward strand.
CCTCTATCATCTTGAGATTCAAGTCGTAACATAATACTATCATCCGTTACTTTTAAGGGGGAGGCAAACGATAATACAGAACAAGAAGAGCAAATGAAAGGTCTATCTTCACTAGAGGATGATTGACGACGTTGAGACGGTCGCTCGAACATAAATCTAGCTACTCTCCATCGCGCAGTTTTAGCATCTAAAGTTACTCCGCAAGAGTAACAAAAATCCTTACCATCGTCTCCCGCTGTCCTTGCTGCTAAAATTTTTGGGTTAATAGTTAAAAGCGGTTCTGGAATGGTTTCGAGTTTTGGATTTTCTAACAAACGATACATCTCTAATATACATTGAGTGAAAATATCGCCACGAGTCGAGTTAATTTGTTCTGTGGCCGTTTTGTTAAAAGATTTAGTGATCGCCTGAATTGGTTTCAATAGATCGGTTTGTTTTTGTTTGTTTAGAAACTCAAACGGATTTCCGTCCGATTCTTCTAGAAATCTCTGCTTCTCCTCGATCGATCCTTCCTGAAAAATAATTTGTGACTCTATTTTATCCTTTTGCTTCTGTAATTTGCTAACTTGAGCTTTTGACAAACCAGTTTTTTTCAATTGCTCATCAATGGTTCTTATCTCATGATAAATAGATTGTTGCTCATCTAATAATTTAGACAAAACTTTCTGAAAATAATCTCTATATTTATTAAACTCTTTAGCTTGCATTTCCTGCTTGCTTTTTAGCTTCTTTTCAGTGGACTCTAAATCTTTCGAGTTAAGTTCTTCGGATTTAATTTTCTCAATAAGTTGAACGATCTCAGTCTCACGCTTCTCTTGGCGATCCTTTACTTGCTCGAAAATAGCTAAATAAAAAGCCGCTAACACCTTGGCTTGATCTCTGGTAATTATCGGAATTTCTAGGGTGCTAAAACCTCGTCCCGCTAAGGTAACACTTTTTAGCATTGTGATAAAAGTTTGCATTAATCCTGATAGCTGATATTGAAAATCACCATAGATAGAAAAAATAACTTTCGTGATAAATTCTATCCAAAGCTCCTCTATATTATGTGATTGTTGAGTTTGTGGAATAAAAATCTGCACATGGTAATTACTTTCATGCAGGGAAACAATCTGATATTTTTTTTGCAAAAACTCTAAAAACCGATCAATCGTGCTTTCATGAGTTAATTTTGCTTGTAGCTCTCCCGGTGACGGTGATTTGTACACAAGCTGTATTTCACCTATCTCTCGTTCTCGATAAAAAACTTGATTCCCTTGAAACGTGGGTTTAATGAACTCGCTTTCTTTTTGAGGTTGAGAAAGTCGTAACTGTCTAACCAATTTAGGACGATCAAAAGTTTTGGCGATCGCTATCGCTCTTGGATCGTCAGCTAAAGCGGAAATCAATGTCGAGTCGGTTTGAGCGATCGCATTTGCGGTCAAAGCACTCAATAAGATAGTAATTTCAAGTTCGCTAATCTCTTCCGAAGTCGTAACCGCTTTTGTATCTTGCTCTGGAGAAACATTCTCGAAAAGTGAAAGTTGTTTAATCGACATAGTGCTGTCCTTCCTTGATTTCTTATCTTGAGGGAGTAGGCTGAAAAGTGCCTACTTCCGCTCTCTAGAGGCGTTATTGCCAGGATTCTAGGTTAAATCAGCGAAAATTCTGACTTCGCCTTCAGAATCCAAGACTGGAGACTGCCTCAGTTCTTTGATTTGGCACTGAAGAAGCTCCGATTGGTCTGGAAAACGCTCGATTTGGTCTTGACAACGCTCGATTTGCTGGCAAATCTCGTCAAAAGCAGGCATTACTGACCTCCATTTTATTTTGATTGAGGTGGGTATCCATCTGGGGTCAGCTTTGCTATAATGCAAGTACATAAATTTTTCTATAGATAGCCGACCCCAAAACGGCTTCTTTTAATATAGCTCACTGTTTACGTCCTGACAAGTCTGAGGCAGGAAAAGCAAATCATTCTCTTAAGCATATCATGGTAAGATGATCGATCACTGAACCCCTGATACTAAGAGGGATTGAAACCTGACAAGTCGTGAGGCTACTGTTTAGCCTTTTCATCGAATCCCTATTAGGGATGGAAACCAGACAGGGCAATATGCGATCTTTGTCTATGAGGTTGTCCATGCTACTCTGTCTCCTTTTGTTCACTCCAAATATCTGCCGTTTTAGATCGCCTGAACTCCCCACAACGATGTGGCGGTGACACCATGCTGATCAATATTTTCCGAGTTCCCGACAAAAGGTTACACGGACGCAGAACCATCGTCAGTGGTATATCCCCCTCATTTCCTCTTACCATAGCTTTTTGATCTCATTTATCATTACAATATAGGTATTGTAGCACAAATATTCTAAAACTACAAGTATATTTTCAAGGTGAATCGCAAAAAAGAAACAATTACACTGTCAATCCCTCCCGGCACGAAGGAGAAGCTAGAGGCGATCGCCCGACGCTTTGACATCTTTTGGGGGAAAAGTCCTAGTCCGTCAGGTCTAATCGCCGCCATCGCCGAAGGAGAACTGGAGATCGGTGAACCTTTTACCCTCTCGGCAAAGCGGGTCGAAGCGATCAAGGAAGCGATCGACCGTCTGGTGCGATCGGGTAACATCGAACAGGCCCAGACTCTTTCTAATTTTCTTTTAGAGAAGGGAAATCTCTCCCCTCAAGAGCGTCGGGAGATTTCCGAACAGGTGAGTCAGTACGATCGCGATTGGCGGCTCACGGTGGAGCGCTATATCCATGACCGGCAAGCTTTTCGGGTAATGTACAAAAATTCTCAGGGACAGACCCTAGAATTTACCGTTCGCTCTGCCGAGATCATGTTTCGGGAAAAAGAATTCTATCTAGAGATCTGGTGTGAGGAAACGGTTGACCTGCCAGAAGAAGATCAGCGAGACTTTCCCGAACTTGTTCACAATCGCTGTCTTAAATTCTCCCGTATTCAAAGCCTGATCCCGATCGAAGAACCATGGCGAGACAGTCTCGATTTTATAGAAGTACAATTACAATTAGAAAAAGACCTCGTGAAGGCCTATGAAAGGAACACAAGGGATATCGACGACCGAGAGGTAAACGGAAAAAGGATTATAACCCGTAAAGTCTCTAGTCCTTTTTGGTTAATTCGGGAGATTTTACCCTACGGAGATCGCTGTATTGTACTTACACCAGAGCCATTACGCAACCGGATCAAACAAATTTTATTTAAATCTCGTCAACAGTACGAATCGGGGTAAAATGTGCGATGCGACGGTAATATCGCCCTCGGGAGCGGTTAGCGAGAGAAATTCTGGTAAAGTCAGGGGTTTAGAAGATATAAGAGTCATGGTCAATTTTCAACCGAAGCGATAGGACAATCGAGCGGGAATTTTGAGATCGGGGCGATCGCTTATTTGGTAATATTCCCCGCGCATTCTCACATTACGAATCAAACTAACGGGAGGCATATTAATCACATCGTAGCCAATCACCTGATGGGTAAACATAACATCGAGAGGATTTAAAGGATAGGGATAAATAAATAAATCCTCTTTTTGTTTTGATAGGGAAAGTTCTGTCAGTTTTACTTCCGCTTTACTCATCCATTTTCCCAAACGAATCCATTTAGGAAGTTGTAGGGGGTGATGGGAAATGATAAAACATTCAAAAACACTTTCGGGAGCGATTTCTTTTGCCCTGCCAAAACTGGGAATATTTTTCTGGGTTTTTTCCATCTCCACATGATAGTTATTATTGGCATATTTCCAAGTATTGAGAACCGCCGTATGAACGATCGCCCGTGCGGGAGTGACATAAATTTTCTCTTCGTTAAGAGGATTTAAATGTTCTTGGTACTGTGGAATCTGTTCGGAACAGAAGTAACGATAACTATCGCTATTTACCAATCCCAAAGCATAACAGAGCGCGTAATTATGGATTACGGGTTCGCTTTCGTAGAGTCTGCCGATTTCACGGGTTGCGTAATAAAGACTATCGTGCAGTTCTAATTGACAGGAATAAATATGTACCATAATGATAGGGTGGGCGACACCCACCCGACGAAATTAGCTATTTTTTCTCGGCTTTCTTTTTCTCGATATATTGTTTAAAGTATTTTTCTGAATCCTCATTTGCTTGATTTAGAATCGATAAAATTCCTGCTTCCGTACCCGTGAGAGTTTTCACCTCAGTTAATAAAGGTTGAAAATTTTCCCCGATAAAATCGGTATGAACGATAAATTCTTCCGCCATTAATGCTTGTATTGCTTCGGTGGCTTTTTCCATAACTAAATCCTCATCTAAGGGATCGATCGAGTGTAATACTTCATCGGGAAGGCGATCATATATTGCCTGTGTCCAGCGCAAATTACTAACAATTTCCCCATCGGCAAAAATAACACCGATAAGCTCATTTCTTACCCGTCCCGTCCGGGTGGTTTGCGCGCCGTAGTGACGGGTACGCAGGATGTTATTAAAAACGTAGAGAAAACTTGCTTCTGTCGGATCTTTTAGGGTGACAATACTAGGGAAAAACACCTGCGGACGAATGTGATCTTGTTGGTTAATTCGGCTAGTCACTTCTCCTACTTTTGTGTTATTTTCTCCCTTTGATGCCATAGTGCCGTTCTCGTAGGGAGCGTTCAAAGTAAAACTTTCATGGGATTCATCAAAGGGTGTGATCGAAAAAGCCGTATCTACTACTACTTTCGATTTTTCTGAACCCGAATCACCGATGGCAAAACCATAAATAATACAGTCGGCGTTATTCATGGCAAATTTTACATTGTACTCACATTCTTCGGCGGTAATTAATCCGTAGTTTCTGAGTAATTCTCGACCTACTAGGCGTTCTGGAGTTGATTGCTTCCGTTTAAACATCGATAAACGACTAATCGTTTTTTTGCTATCAATTCCAGCACGAACACGAGCTTTATTTAGGTCTCCATCTGTTTGAAATAAAGGATAAGATTCTGTAACTCGAATCGTCAAAAAGTGAACGTATTTTCCCATCGGTTTGTAGGGAATCTCGCTATGAAAGAATTTAGAATTGAGGGTTTTCAGTAAAGACATGGTAGGTACTCCTTGAATTAATTATTGTTTTCAGAATCTTCTTCCACAGATTGACCCTGGGCTTTTAACTCTTGATTTTCTCTGTCCTGTTCAAGACGGTAAAGAAATTCGCAGGTATCGCGAATGAGGTTTAATTGTCTGCCAGCTAGACGCGCTCGATCGCCATTAAAAGAACCCTCGAACACATCGATCACAAAATAACGAGCAAAAGACAATATTTTCTGTCTTTCCTGTTCTCGATCGGATAAAATCCAGCGACCTTCTGCTGTAGAAGCATGAACCCGATTCATTAAGCTGGCCACTTCCGCCGCTACTACAGAAACTAGGGCTTCTCCCTGATACATTCCTCCTTTGAGAATCGTATCGGCGGCCACATCTATCGGTTTTAAAACCGCGTTTGCTTTCGGATTATATCGTTTATTAGCTCGATAGAATTGACGATACAATTCGGTTAACTTTTTCGGGTGATTTAACGGGGATTGCTCTTCCATATTAATTGTGAAATTAGAACGGTGAACTTCTGTAACGTAAGGATCGAAACAAGGATAAAAATCGTAGAGATACAGAGCGATTCGATTAGCGCTCGGTATATCGGCATCTTTGCCCCGTTTCCACTGTTTAAGGTAATGAAAAACATAGAGAGGACTGGTTTCTAAATTGATAGCGAGTTCCGTTAATTTGCCCCAATTGGGATCATAACCCGTCTTACCCTGCTTCGAGTTCACGTCTAAATGAATAGAATAGGCTGCGGTTAGGGTATTTAAGGGGGCGGAATATTTTTTTCCGTCATTATCTTGCCATGGGTTCAAGACTCGATCGAGACGGAATCGATCGCGTCGAGTTAAAGACCGGATCGCTTGGGGCGCACTGTCGAGAAATACCGTCTCTTCAAATTCCGCACCGTCGCGATAGGGAGGAATAGGAGACTCAGAAACCACCGTTTTGACATCTAGAATCATCGGGAAAGCTAATCCTAACCATGCTGGCATAACCCAGGATTCCGTATCGGTGGGATCGCGGCCCGGAGGTAGGGCCATAAAATAAAAGGTTAGGGGTTTATCTTCGGGATAGGATAGTTTAAAAGTGCGGTCTTTTTTGCCATCTTCCTCCTCGTTAATTCTTTCCTTTTTCTGCCTTAATTTTTCATCGATCAGGAAACTATCGACACTCTGATAACGGGTTCGATCGAAGTTAGCGACTAGATCCTTATCGACAAAGTGCAACTTTATCGAGCTATCAAAACGAGTTTGAGCGATGTTAGCGTAGGCTTTTTGTAAAAAACTATTGGTTTCGGGAGTAAAATAATAGGTCGGGTAAAAGTACAGATAGCGATATTTGCCGTCCTCGAAACGTTTTCCTACCGCTTGGGTTTGATTCATAAGAATCTGACGCAACATCATTTCCGTTCCCGCGATACTGGAAATGTTTCGTTTGGCGTTCGAGCCTGCCAGCATTTGTTTATTAGTATAGACTTGGGGAGTAAAAAGAACCGCCGATTCCATCTGTTCGCTGACACTATAGGGAGAATGGGAGATCGAACAGAGAAGTTGACGGCCGCGACCTTGTTTTTTAGCGGCGTTGTAGTGGTTTAATTCTTTCTGGAAGATTTCGATCGAGTGGGCCAATTCCCGACCGGGTAACTGCACCATTTGATTAACCCACTCTCGCAAATCCTCCCAACCATCGGGTAAGTTATATCCCGCAACTATGGCGGCGATTTTTGCGGCGAGAAAAGCGATTAAATCTTCTGCAACCGGTCTAATATCCTCGATTCCGGGATGCTGTTTCAGGTATTGCGCCGCTAGATAATACCATTCGTAGGGAACCCCTCCCGTATTGCCTTTCAGTTTGAGTTCTTTTAACGATTCATTAATACGCTTGATCGCTCGAATTTGTGGCAGATAATTTTCTAGATTCCAATAATGCGCGATCTCGCTAATTAAATCTAAATCCGGCGGTGCGGGTAAGTTTTTCTGCAATTTTCGCGCCTGTTCGATTTTTTCCAGGCGATCGCCCCAGATTTTCCGCGTCACCACGTCCCCGAATTCCGCTAGGCGATCGATGCGGATATCATCTTCACAATGAAAATCGTAATCCGTCGGTAAAACGCCCTGTTGTTGAAATTTAATCAGGTTTTCGCCGCGACTTCCGGCCACGGACGCTTTATTATCACCGAGGATGCGAAGGGTGGCGTTGAGGGCAGCGCGCATTAACCCAGCATCGTCGAAAAATTGGCTGTAGTAATCTGCGTATTTCATCCCCTTGCCATCTCGGCCGAATCCCGTTTGTTTACGCTGTAATTCGCCGCTACAGAGGGATTTAATGGTGTCCACCACTCGATTCGGTAAGGTTTCTAGGGACACTTCTGGCGCGTTTTTGGGGGCGATATAGACAACTCCCGTAGGCAAGTAAAGTAAAGGCTGATAGTCTAGTTCTTGATGTGCTTCCATCACCGCGTTATTAAGTACGTTCGTTAGTACCCCGCGGTTTTCGGCGATACTGTGGTAAGTGAATTTTAGTTCCCCATCGCTGAGGCTGTATAAAAGGTCTTGTAACGGGGCTTTTTCCGCATCGTGGGGGTGTTTAATAATGGAAGCCAAGCGATCGGCTAGACAGGCAAGATCGGTTAAACTTTCGAGAGCGCTATTGTTTAAGCGAGTATTTAACCCATCTTCAGAGGTATTTCGATCGGTATCATTCCGACGCTGGGCATTTTTAGCGATATATATCAAATCATCAAGATATTCAGTCCATTTTTCTGGTTGATCGGAAAATAAAAAGCGATCTAATCCTAATTCGGGAACCAATACTTGAAAAATCTCTCGATGTTCCTCTCGTGATAGTTTGCGGATATCTCGATCGAAGTCCTCGTTAATCTCGATATATTTCGCCGGCATCGCGGGAAAAAGCGAGTAGCGGAATTTCTCGAAATCGTGGAGAATAAACCCAGCGATCGCCAACCTGCGCTCGCATTCCTTTACTACCCGTCGAACGGTAGTATTGAGTTTTTCTAGTCGTTTTTCGATGAGATTAGCGGGAAATAATCCATTAAGTAAATGAGTATTGAGAGATTGATCGCCCGCGTTATCCCGTCGAACTTTGCTTTTTCCCTCTAATTCCCGACGGCGATCGATTTCCTCGAAGAAATTTCCTCCTTTTGCCGTGACACCGATCGCTAATCGGAGTAAATTGGGTAATACCATTTCGGCAAAATCTGCCATAACTCGATCGTCGGGGTTTTCCGCTCGAATCGCCTCCCGTAGGAGTTTTAGGGTTAGCAGTTGGCGAACGGTTTCGACTCGGCGATCGCTTACCGATTCGCTAATTCCTAAATCTTCGCCAGAAAGAGATTCTAAATCAATATCCTCGAACTCAAAATCCAGATCTTCATCGTCAATTTCTGTAGTGTTATCGAATAGATTTAACTGTCCCGTTTCCTCTAATTTTTTTTGTTTTTTAGGCATCTTTCACCTCTAGAGAGTCTAAATAGTCGGTAATTTGTTTGAGATAAAGCGGAAATTGAGATAAAGCGATCGGAATCGCCTTAAAAACAAGTTCATTATCGATCGCCTCGTATTGATGCACTAAACGATTTCGCATTCCTGATGATTTCGCCAACTCCCCGGCTAGTTCTCTGGTAGTTAAACCATTTTTACCAGCTTCTATAAAAGAATCGTAATAGGTAGCGGGAGTTACGTTATGTAATTGTAAAAGAAGATAGCTATTAATATCGGAAGATGACTCTACCAATAATTCTATCAATCTCTCAACCATAAGTTGATAGTCAAAATTGTCCAAATACTCTGATAGAGTAACGCTCTCGAACCCCCGTAATCGATTAAGATATTTGATCATCAAACGAATTCTAACGGTGACTATCTCCCTTTCCATCGTTTAAACTCCCCATTGTTTGAGCCAAAGATCGATACTGTCTTTTTGAATCTTTCGGAATTTAGCGGTATCGGCGTACTCTTTCCAAGCGCGTACACGAAATTTTAAAAAGTCTCCCGTATTTTTTTCATAGATAAGTTTTCCATCTCGTGCGACTTGATACTTCATTAATGGAGAACAGCGATCGAGTTCAATTAGATCGATCAAATCACGGTTTATCTCAAACAATTCACTCAAGATAGAGAGAGAAGTTAAGTAATCATTACTGATTTCCTTAATATGTGTTTGTCTGTTTGCTTCATCGTATGAAATTGCCAAATCCCAATCGCTATCAGGTTTATGCTCTCTGCGCGCTCTAGAACCGAAGAGAATTAATAGTTTTAAATTCGGTAGTTTTTCCACAGTCGTGGTTATTCTATTGATTGTATTGATAATTTTCAATTCTTTCGTATTTTTAACCATTTTCTGCCTCCAAGGAATCTAGATATTGAACGATCGAGCGTTGGTAGCGTGGATAATCTCGTAAAATATTAGCGATCGAGGAATGAACAATATCGGGATCAATTTTCTTGTATAAGTGTACGAGTAAGTTTCTTAATTTAATAGACTCGGCCAGTTGAACGGCTAGGTGTTCTTCTAAGATTCCCAGTTCTACGATTTGAAATAATGCGTCGCGAGCATTATTCGGAGACTCGATATCTAAACATTTTAAAATCTGGTAATTGATATCGATGCCAGTTTGAACGATAAGCTGAATTAACCTTTCTATGGCTAATTGACGTTCTCTTAATGTACGATAATCCTCTAAGGTGATCGAACCGTACTCGCTAAGTTCGGCGAGGTATTGATTCATGAGGTTTAATTCGTCTATCGCAATCAGAGGTTGAATAGCATTTACACTCCTTTTTCTCGTAGAGAAATCTCTAGATTATTCCGTAATTGACGGTATAACGCTTTCGATTCTTCAGGATTCATGAGAAATTTTTCTTTAAATACCTCGAATAGTCCCGTTTCCCGTTCGTATAGAAGTTGACCATCCCGCGCGACATAATGAGCAAGGATCGGCGAACATCCTTTTAAATCAATCACATCAATTTTGTCCTCGGGAATCTCTAAAGCTTGTTCGAGTAGTGTATAAATTTTCAACAGACTCGAAATATCCTTTTGATCACTTCTTTCCTCGTATAAAACAGCGAAATCCCAATCGCTATCAGGTCTATGCTCTCCACGCGCTCTGGAACCAAAGAGAATTAATAGTTTTAAATTCGGTAGTTTTTCGACAATAGCCGTAATTTTTTCTACTAGCCTATTCATATTTAGCCCCTATCAAAAAAAATGGCAAGAATCCGATGGATATATCGATCGATGTCCCTAGCGTCTGTCTATGTCTATTATCAAACGCGGAGGAAGCAAAGAGCACCTAAATCCCAGAAAAAGTGTCCGTACACTTTGACTCCCTCATCTCTTGTTTGATGGCTAATCTTCAGAAGGTGTGTAAAAAGAGAGTTGTTCTTCTAAAAACTGGTTGTGAGCCTTGTTATATCGATATTCGTGAGCTATAGGTTCAATTCCCTCGAATTTGTTTTCAAGTTCCTCAAGTCTATTTTTAATATCGATAAGCTCCTCTGATGTTTTGTCAGTCCCGCAACAATTTTTGATTATTTCTATAGCAAGGGCTTGTTTTTCTTGCTGCTGACCAATTACCAGTACAATTGTTTGCTTGCTTTCATTGTTTAATGCCTCCATGAGCGGATGATTCAGGGTGTACTCGAAAGGGTGATCGAGAAAGATGAGAGTAAGCTCTTGGGATTTAGGCAGGTTCATAGATTTTTAAGTGGTTTGGTTTATTGGTTTATTCTAGCTTAATAGTAAAATAGGGATCATGATAAAGGTAAAAACGGATGCATTCGGCTAACTAAAACATTCTCTTCTCTCCTCCATAATACTAAATTCTGTTTACAAGGCATAGGGGAGCGAGGAGCGGGGAGAAATAATCCATAACTTGGGAGTTGACCACATATCTATGATATAACATGATATGGGTAGTTAGGGCAGAATAAAAAACTGGAAAATTTAGAAAAACCCCTTTTAGGGATTGAAAAAGCCGTATGCAACCTTTTCAATGAACCCTTTTTTCCGTTTTTTTTCAAATAAAGGGCAAAATCCCTATTAGGGATCGATAATCTCTTTTTTACTTTCCCTTTCTTTTTCTCGTTCCTCCAATGTCACTCGTGCGTAGGCCTGCAATTCCTTAACTCGTTCGGGGGTCAAATCGGAAATCCATTCCCCGCGTTCGTAAGATTCAAGATAATCTCGTTCTTCCGGGTCGAGATTACTAATATCCGTTCGTTTTTTATATATTATGAGCGAGTCTATCGGTTCCTCGTGAGAACGAGCGTTAGGATTATTCATGGTTATCGATCTTCTGATAAGTGTTGTTTAGTGACCTCAAACGGCATCAACAGATCCACACCTTACCCCCTTTCCCCTTAAACCGATACGCGAGAGTATCCAACAACAAAGCCGATTGACCGATCGCTATAGAATAGGGAGACACGGGAGAATGAATACTACTCTCGTCACTAATCGGATAAATACCGAAGTGCATCGGTAATTGTAAGCGTTGGCGAACTGCAGCGACGGGATAGGCAAGAACGAAGCTAACCAGAGCCAGATCCCGTAACTCCCGACTAATTCGATCGAGCCAAGGATTATCCGGTTGCCAAACACCGATTCCCGTCAAAACCTGTACTTTCCACGCAGAGGCGATCTCGCCTAAATCGCCGTCGTAGGTAAAGCGCCAGTTTAACCGTTCCTCTCGATACCCCTTTAAATTCAGAAACGCAAGACAATAATCGAAACGTCTGCGTGCGATCGGTGTTTCCGTGGCCTCGATCTGGCGCTTAAACTCGCCTTTTCTCCACACCTCCACCTCTAGATTACCGAGAATACTGGGTAAATCGTAGGTTTTAAAGCGATCGCATTCCTCCAGTTCCGTCGAATCGTATAACCCGCATAATAACGGACTCGACCCGCGAAAACTAGACGCATCCTCGAAAATCGGATTACCGCTTTTCCCCGATAACTCCTTCCATTCGTCGGCCCATCCTTTCACCCGACCGGCGACCCGTTTTAAACTGGTATCGAAAACCTCCTCGCATTCCTGTTGAAACTTCTGGCGACTTTCCCCGTATTGGGATTTGATCTTCGGACTCCCTAAATTCCACCAGAGTTGAAATGATTGTACCGCTCCCCAACGTTGGTAATAACCCTCGAAATTATTGATATGACGGTAGTTACTCTTGATGGCCTCCTGTAGCTGAATTCGGTCATACCGTTCCCCGACTTGTAACGGTGCGTCTTTCTTCTCGAATAACCGTTCTAGGAAAAATTTCGGAACCAGAGCGATCGCTGTGAAGTTAGTAAATTTTACCGCCGTTCCCTTTCGATCGTAGCCGCTGTGACGGCCTAAACGGCCGAAACGTTGAATAAAATTTCCCGCATCCGACGACTCGAAAATGAGAAAATTAATCTTGAAGTCCACCCCCACATCGATGGTACTCGTTCCGATCACCAGATCACGATTTAACGATGCCAACTTCTCCCGCGTTCCCGAAAGACCCGTATTTTCCCCCACTGTTAAACCGATAGTCGCCAATAATTCTCGGAAAATCGGCAGCAGACGTTTAACCGAAGCGATCGAATTGAGAATAATCGCGCCCTTGCTGCCGGGGTATCGCTTAAAATAGTCTAAAATTCGCTCTTTATTTTCCTTCAACCAATTTTCCGAAGTTTGAAAACTCGACGGTAAAGGAATAAAAGATAGCTCGATTTCCGAGGTTACTTGTCGCCATCCCCTTTGAGCGAGGGAATTGGCCTCTTCTGGGGTATCGGGAAACCGGTATTTTCCTTCTCTTACCGGGTCGATCGATCGATAGCGAAACCCCGCTTTATCCAATCGTTTTAGTAAACCCTCGTCGGGAGTTGCGGATAGAAACAGGTATCGTTTCCCACGATTGGCCCGTCGGATTAGAAGCATGGTATTGATAATACTGGCGACCTGTGGCGTGCCGAAAACGTGAAATTCATCGAATAGGAAGAGAGCGAAATGTTTATCGATCCGGTTCCATAGCTGATCGGGGTTATCGTAGGGGGTTAAATAGGCCCCCCGATGCAGATAATGGAAAATATCGGGGTTAGTTAAGAGAATTTCCGACTGTTTCGATCGAGTCTCTAGAGCGATCGCTTTCGTTTTCCCATCCCGTTCGGCGTACAATTCCAACTCGGGCCCGGTTAAAAGATTGACCCGGGGTTGATCCGTTGGTTGAAATCGTTGAATATATGCCTCGATCTGACCCCGCTGATCCCGCGCTAGTTCGTTGGTTGGGTAGAGTCCCATAATCGGGAAATATCCTTGCAAAGTTCGCAGGTAGGCCGCTAGACTTTTCCCGTCCCCCGTCATGGCCGAATTGATGATTACCGCGACATCGGGATCGTTGAGTGCTTTCCACGTCTCCACCTGATGCCACGATAACCGCCATCCTTGCGGAACCTTGATCCCGTCTGGTATCTCGTCTGCGGGACAGGAATAGACTGGCCTGAGCGTTACTTGATAATTTACCATGAATTTCTGTCCGTAACTCCTTGCTATCTTCCATAATAACCACGATAATAGGGATGGACAAGTACCTTAACAGAAAAAGTGTCCGTATATTTATAAACTATGAGCCGGATAGGACAATCAATCACTTTATCGGTCAGTGAAAAAGAAAAACAGTCCCTAGAAATCCTTGCCAGTGAATTCGGGCTATTTTGGGGAGATAAACCGAATATATCGAAGTTAATCAAAGAAATTGCGCGTAATAAGCTTAAAATCGCTCCTAATCACGACTGGAAGCCCGATCGCTTGCAGATGCTCCAACAGGCGATCAATTTTCTCATCGATGCTGGACAAATCCCCATCGCCCTAGAACTAACTAAACTACTATTAGAACGGAGCGAACTGCCGGGACCCTTACGGAAAGAGCTAGAAGACCGCCTCGATAATCCTCCCCCACCCTGGCGGTGGGAACTCGATCGCTGCATTCTCCGACAACAACCGTTTCAGTTATCCTATCAGGATGCCGGCGATCGAATCTGGGAATTCCATCTTTACCATGCCGCTATCAATCGTCACGAGGATCGCTTATATCTCGATTGTTGGTGCGAGGAAACCGAGGGAAATCAAGATATTTCCGAACTACAGCATAATTGGAGTTTAAGGATCGATCGAATCCCCAACGATTCCTTAATTACCCCGATCCCTAGGGGCAAATGGCGCAATCAGCTTGATAGTGTGTCGGCCGAGTTTCAGCTATTCGATGGATTAGCTCGATCGTACCGGACTAAAACCGCTATCGATATCGCCAACGAATTGATCTCGAACGATCCCCTCGTCCGGCAGATTACCCGACAGGTAACGAGTAGCTTCTGGTTTTTCCGCGAAATTCTCCCCTACGGAGAAGATTGCTTGCTGATCTCCCCGGAAAAAGTCCGCAAGCGTTTCTATGACAAGTTGCAGCGGCTTTATCGGCGCTACGAGTCCTGAAAAGATTTTCGTCGCTGCTCAATCAAGGCATGAAAACTCACATCTGATAACTGATCACTGACTGCCGATTACTGATTTGACATTTGGGCGGTGATTACGGTGAGATCGATCGCCCTTTCCCCCCTTCTGATTCTTAGGGGTAAAGATTGACCGATCCCGGTTTTTTCCACCATTTCCTGTAACTCAGCGCCATCGCTAACCGGTTGATTATTAGCTTTAACAATCACATCCCCGCGACGGATCCCGGCTTTTGCGGCGGGGGTATTGGGTAGGACTTTCACCACCAAAATTCCCGACACTTCCGGGACGATCATGGGAGAATTGGGGTTTTGATTATTAGCCCGGGCTAAATCGGGAGTTAGATTAACCATCTGCACACCGATATAGGGATGGGCCACCTTTTGACCTGCTTCTAGGGTTGCTTGTAACTGCTTGGCCCGGTCGATGGGAATGGCAAAACCGATGCCCATGGCATCGGCACGAATCGCCGTATTGATGCCGATGACTTCTCCTTGGGCGTTGAGTAAAGGACCGCCGGAATTACCCGGGTTAATAGCGGCATCGGTTTGGATAAAATCAATGCGTTTATCGGGAATACCCGCCTTAGCCGCCGAGCGCCCGATCGTGCTAATAATTCCTAAAGTTACCGTATTATCTAGACCGACGGGATTGCCTACTGCGATCGCCCAGTCCCCCACTTGTATGGATGAGGAATTGCCGAGGACGGCTACAGGTAAATTTTCCCCTTGGGGATTAATTTTCACTACGGCTAAATCAGTGATCTCATCAGTACCGCGCACTTCTCCTTTGAAGCTACGACCATCTTTTAAAGTTACCGTTACCTTATCGGCATTATCGACCACATGGGCATTAGTTAAGATTAAACCACTGCCATCGATAATAAAACCCGATCCCTGGCCAGCAACTCGCTGCTGGGTGGGAAGACGAAACTGTTCTCCAAAAAACTCCTGAAAAAAAGGATCATCAAAAAAGGGGCTATTGGGACGAGTAATGATCGCTTCGGTGTCAATTCGCACTACTGCCGCACCCGTGCGCGCCACTGCCTTAGCGACAAAACTTTCCGCCGTCATCTCCGGGGGAATTCTGGCCAGATCGGCGGCAGTGCTGGGCAGATTTTGAGCATTTACCGCCGCTAAACTGCTAAAACCGAGCATAATTCCCAGAAAAGTTGCTAAAGCGTGGGTAATAGTTCGCCGTAACCCTGTAGGAAGTTTCATACTTTGATCTCTGAATTCTGATGTTTTGACTGTTTCTGTCTATCGGTTCACAGACCGACTATTAAAAATCTAACAAATCGATCGCTCCGATTAAACTAAGACGCATCTTAACCGCCTATCCTTAGATTAGCTGACCCCCCCTTGCCACCCCTTGCCACCCCTTGCCCCCCCGATGTCGGGTAGGGTTGGGGGGTCTTGTCTCTTGTCTCTTGTCTCGTCTCGTCTCAACAAGCAATTTAAAGGCGCGGGCAGCTTAAACCAATGAGTTGACACCAAATCCGTCTGCTGGCGGATTTGGTTAAGGTTTGCCGTTAACTAGGGCTGGCTGAATAAATCTAAAAACCTTGTTGGATAAGGCTTTTAGACTTTTTTGACCTCAAAAAGTGCCTACCATTGGAGTGATCGGGGGTAAAATTCCTGGACTTTTTCCCTGAAAATTAGGTAACTGACTACCTCAAAATCGGTAAAACCCTACACCCCACACCCCACACCCCACACCCTGCCCCCACGAAAAACTTTTTCAGCAGACCCTAACTAATCTCTGATCACTAGGGGCGATTGCAGGGTAATATTTAAATCTCGATCGGGGTTAACAGAGTATAACTGCACGGAACTACCACCGACAATTCCCGCCGCCGGTAAGCCCCATCCTGCAAGGGTTCCCACGGCTGCCCCCGCTAAGACATCGAGAACTTCGATCTTGCGATCGCCCGTAAGAGCAGCGATCGCTGTGGCTGCCCCCGCACCGGCGAGGGTTCCCCCTAAGATATCTTGAGTTTTTGCCCCTTTACGCAGGGTTTCAGTGGTAGTAATTAATCGCGAAGTAGCATTGAGGGGAATGGTGCGATTGCCCCCATCAAGGCGAATTTCATCGGCAATAAACCGCACACCTCGGCCGGCTGCTTCTAAAGTACCCTTGACTTCACTTCCCGCTGCAATCACCACAATCCCATTGCGGTTACGAATATCTCTGGCTACGGTTAAAGTCAGAGGAATAACATCACTTTTAGAAACTAAAATTTTATCGGCTTTCTCGTAATTCAAAGGGATAACTGTTCCCACCGGAATCGAGATTTGTTGAGCGATGAGACGTGGCCGATTAATATTACTTTGAGCGAGGACGGGAAAAGTACCGGACATCGACCCCATGAGCAGGGTAATCAGTAAAGCTGTACTGGCTCTAGTAACAGGATTCATAGACATAGCGGTTATCCTCTCAAAAAACAACAGTGAACTTTCTCTGTTTCTAGATTATTTTTTTCTGTCTGTCATGTCAGTCCCCTCAACAGGGAATTTTTTCCCTCTCTATAGGGAAAAAAGTGGAGTGGGGAAAGTTTCCGCATTTTGTCCATCGACCGCAAAAGAGAGCCGAAAAGCCTAGAATAGTAAAAAACCTCGGATTGCCATCGTCTATGGAACTCGCTGCCGGAAACATCCTTAGTCATCGCTACCAAATTATCCGTCAATTGGGAAAAGGGGGATTCGGACAAACTTTCTTGGCCTGCGATCGCCAGTTACCCAATCAAAATCGTTGTGTGATCAAACAATTTAAACCCCAGTGCCAGGATGCCGAAACTGTAGCCATCGCTAGACGACTCTTTGAAACCGAGGCGAAAATCCTGCAAGAATTGGGCATTCATCGCCATATTCCCCGTTTATTTGCCTATTTTGAGGAAAATGGGCAATTTTTCCTCGTGCAAGAATACATTGAAGGGGAAGATTTAGCCACAGAAATTACTGCCGGTGTCTATAGGCAAGATGAAGGGAAAGTGGTGGCTTTATTAACAGAAATTCTCTCAATTCTCGAATTTGTCCATCAGAAACAGGTGATCCATCGCGATGTTAATCCCTTCAATCTTATTCGTCGCAGCCAAGATCATCAATTGGTTTTAATTGATTTTGGTGCTGTCAAACAAATTAGCACTCAAGTGGTTAAAGAAGGTAAAACCGTTTCTACCATCGCTATTGGTACCCCTGGTTATTTCCCCAGTGAACAGGCCCAAGGTTATCCGCGTTTTAGTAGCGATATCTATGCCACTGGTATTATTGGATTACAAGCTTTAACCGGTAAAGAGCCCGAAGATATTCCACTGGATGCTCGCACGGGGGAAATTCTCTGGCAACATTTGGCCATGACTAGCGCCGAGTTTAGTTATGTTATCGAGCGCATGATCCGCTATGATTTTCGTCAGCGTTATACCAGCGCTGGTGAAACATTAATCGATCTGAGAAAATTAGGGAAAATTCA
The DNA here is from genome assembly GCF_027530405.1 of Microcystis sp. LE19-41.2A. Classification (NCBI taxonomy): domain Bacteria; kingdom Bacillati; phylum Cyanobacteriota; class Cyanophyceae; order Chroococcales; family Microcystaceae; genus Microcystis; species Microcystis sp. LE19-41.2A. Next base: position 29,768 of record NZ_JAPZQJ010000387.1, read on the forward strand.
TCATCTCGCCACGAAAACTACCCAGGGGGTGAAACCTCAAGGTCAGGTTGCTCGTCAAGGGAAATCTTGGTTAAAAAAAATCTTATCTGTCTGTGGGACAATTGGCTTAATAGCAGGTTCTTATCTGGGTTTTGACTATTGGAAAAATTCTCGTAATTCTCTTCGTTACTATCAACAAGGTCAGACTTTTTATCAACTCAAACGCTATACCGATGCCCTCAATTACTATGATCAAGCCTTAAAAATTAATCCCGATTATCTTGAGGCATTCCAAGGAAAAGCTGATGCTTTATTAGCTTTACAAAGATACTCGGAAGCTTTAATTATCTACGAAAAAGCTATTCAAATTAACCCAGATTCCGCTTGGCCAGCTTGGCTCGGTCGCGGGCAAGCTTTAGATAAGTTAGGCAAAAATCAAGAGGCTTTGGAAAGTTTTGAGCGGGTCTTATCTCTTAATCCTGCCGCTAGTCAAGCTTGGCAAGGTAAGGCCGATATCTATCTAGAACTGCAACAATATTCCGCCGCCCAAAAAGCTCTTGACAAATTGTTAACTTTTCAGCAAAATGATGCCAAAACCTGGTATAAAAAAGGCTGGTCATTACAAAATCTTGAGGATTATGAAGGGGCAGTTAAAGCCTACGATCAGGCTCTAGCGATCGAATCGGATAATGCCTTAATTTGGTATCAAAAAGGTAATAGTTTGTATCAATTAAATAAAATTAATGAGGCTTTAGAAAGTTATAGCAAAGCTGGACAATTTAATCCCCAATTTTCCCAAGCTCACTATAGTCAAGGGATTATTCTGCAAAAATTAGGCCGCAAACCAGAAGCTTTGGAGGCATTTACTCAAGCAACTAAAGCCAATTCTAATTATTATCAAGCCTGGTTACATCAAGGGGCATTACTTCATCAAATGGAAAGATTTCAAGAAGCGATCGCATCCTACGAAAAAGCTCGCCGCATTTCTTCCCAAAAAGCCGAAGTTTTTATCGGTATCGGTAACGCTTGCTATCGTTTAGGCGACAATTCCCAAGCCATAACCGCCTATCAACAGGCGATTCAAAGGCAAAAAGATAACCCCGAAACCTGGAAAAGTTTAGGCAATAGTTGGTTTAAACTCGGTCAATACGAGCGAGCGATTCAAGCTTATCAAGAATCACTTCGTTATCGTTCCAATGACCGAGAAGTGCAAACACAAAAACAACTGGCAGAAACTCGCTGGCAAGAACTTCAGCAATCTTCCCAAAACCAAACCCCCAAAGTCGATAGTGAGGAACAGATTCCCTAACTTCCGCTCTTTTTCGGCAGCTTTATCGCTTTTTACCGGTATTTCTCGGCAATAATTCCCGTCCTTGATAAAACTGTTTTTTCAGTTCTCCCAAGCGCCAATAAACTGCCACCATAATTACAGTTAATGCTGTCAGCACTGTCACGGGAATGAGGGCCGATTGACCGAAAATTAGGGCTAAAAGTGGTAGAGATAGACCAAGAACAATAGCGATCGCTAATGTTAACCCCCGCAGACGATTAATATTTTTTAAAGCCCCTTGACAAACAGCACAATTTTTGGTATGGGACTGATATCGTTCGAGGAGAATCTCTTTTGATTGTAGGGGGGGAAAAGGTTGACCGGCGAAAGGATCAGCTTGGTATTGATTAACCCAATTGCGATACTCAAACACGAATAAATCCGCTTTGGTGGGGAGATAACAAGCTTGACTAAAATTCCGACTATCCCCCTGAGCTTGCAGATAACGCTCTTGATAGTAGAGAAAAATCTGATCATCTTCAAGAATAGCGTTTTGATTGATGTGGGAATACCAAGTGGGGGTAAGCTTAATGAAGAATTTCGGCAGTTTAGAGTTAAATTTAAAGGGAAAACGAGCAAAGAGACGACATTCTCCCTGACGGATTGGAGTTGCATAGACTGCGGTTAAAGTCCGTCCGAACTTTTCCGAGGTGAGATCGTGGTAAATTAATCCGGGGGCGATAAAATTGCTGTATTGCTGACCTAATTTACCTTTACGCGGTCCTTCGGGCCAAATTCCCTTAAATCCCTGACGATTGGACTCGATAATTTCTAACTCCATAGGAGCGGCATTGGCCCGATTACCGATGGTGAGATGATGGGTATAGGGAACATGACTAGAATCGATAATATTTTCGATTAAAGTGACGGCCGAGTAGGGTAGATCTCGAAAGGTATCCAAACAAATCCAAGCATCACCATCCTCCTCCATGGGTTCAATAATTGGAATCGCAGTCAGGGGAGCATTTTCGGGATTACCCGCATAAACGAATAATAATCCCTGACGGATAGCCGTGGGAAAAGAGCGCACACAAGCGCGTCGAGAGGTGTTAGCTTGACTGTTTTCCGGTTGTTGGGGAATAAATTCACAGTTTCCTCCTCCGGAAAAAGACCAACCGTGATAGGGACATTCTAGATGTCCGCTTTCGTTAAGACGACCTTCTGAGAGAGGAGCGAGACGATGGGGACATTTATCCTCGAAAACTCGCCATTCTTGCTGATTTTTGTCCCACCAAATCACTAAATCCTCTTCTAGTAGGGTAAAGCGTTGGGGCTGCTTTTTGTCTAAATCTTTGACGTAGTAGATAGGATACCAAACTTGACGACAATCAAAGCGATCGATATCTGTTCCCCCGATGGGATAGGTAGCAGTGCTGCTCAACATAAATTTTCAAATAAGTTAACATTTCTCCTCCAAAATCTAACAAATTTAATCGACAAAAGGGGACAGATGCCGGTATCTGCTGGGGAAACAAACACCGGCGCTATATTTTGGGGTGATAATTAAAGGGTTAACCACAGAAACCAAAAACCTACCTAAAGCTTTTTAAAGTTACTCATTTCTGTAGCTAGATAACTAAAATAAGTAACTTTGGCCAGCAATTCTCATTTTGAAACGATTTTGCGTTGTTTCAGCGATATAGAGATTCGTTAAGAATTATTAACCCCTCTAGGTGCAGGGGTTTTAATGTCATGAAACCTTAAAATGAGAATTGCTGAACTTTGGCCACAGATAGATTTTAAGAACGTTATCAGGTATAATCAGGATATGAAGCTAGTTGAACGTCATATTATCAGTCAAAACCATCCCTTATGGTCAGAAATCGACCATTATGCCTTCTTGTCAAAAAATTTGTTCAATCTAGCTAACTACCATTATCGCCAATATTTCTTTGAAAACTCCCAA
>NZ_JAPZQJ010000643.1:0-9977 GCF_027530405.1 Microcystis sp. LE19-41.2A
CTGAAATGGGGCGAAAGTCTGTGGACTCTGTGTAAGACAGTACATGGTTTTTTAACTGTGGTATGCGACGGTGGTGGAAGCAGAAACTTAAATCGTGAGGTTTAGGAATCGCCGCACTTTTAGGGCGGCGAGGATGTCAAAAGTTAGCTAGTGACAGTTAGTGCGATGTCGAAGCCACTGCCTAAGAATAAATCCGGTTATTAAAAACTGATTATTTATTCTCCCCTTTGCATGAGTGCCTCTTGCATGAGTGCCTCTTCTCATAACTAGCCTATACTCAACGGATTTAGTATCAGGTACTTTTTCCCTGAAAATTAGGTAGTTGACCACCTGAAAATGGGTAAAACCCTACACCCTACACCCCACACCCTGCCCCTAGGAAAAACTTTTTCAGCAAACCCTACTTACTGATAATTTTTTGAAAATCTCTTTGAATAATGGCAAAATTTTTGTCAGTTAAAAGCGGCACATGAACGAATAAAGCTCTCGGATGATGTTTTAAGATTTGAAAATATAATTCTTCGCAGACAAACTGACCGGCATTATCGCTGATATAGCTATAGGCAAGCTCTTTGACAAAATCCTTAAGAGGAATTGGTGTAAATAACTTTTTTGTGCTACTCCTAGCCTGAGATTCTAAACTTAAACGATAACGACTTTCTGCCATGCCACAACAAATAACGAAATCAGGCTTTTTGTCTTGAATAGCTTTGATAACTCGTTCACTGGCTCGATGGGTATTAACGGGAAGTTGACGCAAAAATAAAAGCTTTTTTGGATAATTATCTTGAATGGATACTAACAAATCATCGGAGGAATTACTCCGGTGATGGCATAACCAAGGCGCAAAAGAAGTTAAGAGAATTGTCAAGTTATCTCCTGATAGTTAATTGGGATGATCAACAAAAAAGCGAGCGAGGGGACAAAAATTGCTATACTAACTGACGTGACCTCAATTAAAGACGAGATTGATATCCTATGCAACGCCGTAAATTTTTGCTGATCAGTGGCAGTTTAGGTGGTTTTAGCTTGGTAGCTTGCGCTCATCAAATTTTACAGCCTGTTACTTCCAAAAATCCCCCTGAGTCGGCTGTTAAACAAGCACAAAAGGCGAAAAAAGTCAAGATAATTGTGATTAGTGACCTTAATAGTCAATACGGTTCCACAACTTACGATCCCGAAATCGATCGAGCTATCCCTTTAATTATCAATAATAAACCCGATCTGGTCCTCTGTGGTGGCGACATGGTGGCAGGACAAAAAAGCAGCTTGACAGAGGCAGCAATTAACGCCATGTGGTCAGCCTTTGATCGCCATATCGCCGCGCCCCTGCGAGCTGCTAAAATACCTTTTGGTTTTACCATCGGTAATCATGACGCTTCTGGAGCTTTATCGGCAGGAAAATTTATCTATGCTAAAGAGAGACAATTAGCCCAAGATTATTGGCAAAACCCCCAACATGATACAAGTTTAAATTTTATCGATAAAACCGGCTTTCCTTTTTATTATACTTTCACTCAAAATGGTATATTCTATCTAGTTTGGGATGCCTCCACTCATTTAATCTCTCAGGAACAACTAAATTGGGCAGCAAAAAACTTGAGTAGTAGCGACGCTAAAAATGCTAAAATGCGGCTAGTAATCGGTCATTTACCCCTCTACGGTATTGCCGTGGGCAGAAATCGACCGGGGGATTATTTAGCCGATGCCGAGAAATTAAGAGCGTTTTTAGAGGGCCATCAGGTGCATACTTATATTAGTGGCCACGCTCACGCTTACTATCCGGGTAAACGGGGGCAATTACAATTATTACACGCGGGAGCTTTAGGCAGTGGACCGCGACGGTTATTGAACAGTGAACAAGCGCCCAGAAAAACCCTAACAATTGTCGATATTAATCCCCATCAACAGGAAACAGTTTACACCACCTACGACATGAAAACCCAAGAGGCGATCAATATTACCAGTTTACCTCCTTTGATTATGGCTCCCAACGGGCAGGTTTTACGTCGAGATATTCCATCGGTTAACTAGAAAGGAATTCCCCTAATGGCCACTGTCATCAGCACCGTTAATATGAAAGGAGGAGTAGGAAAAACTACCCTTACCGTCAACCTTGCCACCTGTTTAGCTAAATTTCAGCAAAAACGAGTCCTTGTCCTCGATTTAGACGCTCAAATCAGTGCGACTCTTAGCTTAATGTCTCCCCACGAATTCGCTCAACTGCGTCGCAAAAAACGCACTTTAAGCTATTTATTAGAAGCAATTATCAAACCCAATCCCTACAATAAATTAACTATTGATGATATTATTGTCCCTTCAGTCTGTGAAATACAAGGCTTAGATTTACTACCGGGAGACATCGAACTTTATGATGAATATGTCGTCTCAGAAACCCTGCACCACCAAGCAATTTTACAGGAAGATTTAGGCTTTGATCATGCTTGGAATAACCTGGAAAGAGTCTTAATTCAAAAAATCATTGACCCCATTCAAGACCGTTACGATTATATTATCATGGACTGCGCTCCAGGCTATAATCTTTTAACTCGTAGTGGTCTATGTAGCAGTCATTTTTATTTACTACCTGCCCGTCCCGAACCTTTATCAATTGTCGGCATTCAGCTATTAGAAAGAAGAATAGTTAAACTGAAAGCTAGTCATCAAGAAACCGCACCGATTAACCCCGGTTTACTCGGTATAGTTTTTATTCTTTCCGGTGGTGGTTTACTCAGTCGCTACTATAATCAAGTCATGCGCCGGGTACAACAGGATTTTCAAGCCCATCAAATTTTTGCTAATGCGATTCCTATGGATGTTAATGTAGCTAAAGCTGTGGATATGTTCGTGCCTGTGGTGGCAGCTATGCCCTCTTCTAGTGGTTCCAAAGCTTTTATGAAACTCACAGAAGAATTCTTGATGAAAGCCAAAAAATAGGAGATAATTACTATGGTCATTGAGTGGTTAGAATTTCAAGTTAAACCCGAAGCTAGGGAAAAATTTATCCAAAAAGATCAAGAAATTTGGACAAAGTTTTTAGCAAAACAACCTGGTTTTTTAGGTAAGGAGCTTTGGATTAATCCCGCCATCGAGGAAAAATTAATTATCGTTGTCCATTGGCAAACACAAGAACAGTGGAAAGCTATCTCCAAAAATTTACTTGATGACACCGAAGCCAAATTTTCCCTAGCCATGGGAAAAGATAATTATCAACTGCTCAAAGTCAAGGAATTTCAGGTCAGAAAATTTCGAGAAAATTTTCAGAACAATTTAGGCTCTCTGGGGACCTGATAAAAAATCAATTCATCTTTTTGTCCCCTGTCAACCTAGCCAAACTTGTCCTGAGGGGCTAAAGTGTGCTATAAGCAGTCAGAGTCTTTATTCTTTCTGATTAGGTAAATTACTGATGACTGAAGCTAAACGCGCCCTAATTACCGGCATCACCGGCCAAGATGGTTCCTATCTGAGCGAATTATTATTAGAAAAAGGCTATGAAGTCCACGGTATCATCCGTCGTACCTCCACCTTTAACACCGATCGCATCGATCATATCTACACTGACCCCCACCAGCCCGATACTAAATTATTTCTTCATTATGGCGACCTCACCGACGGCACGACCCTGCGGCGTATCCTCGAACAAGTGCAACCAGTAGAAGTGTATAATTTAGGGGCCCAATCCCATGTGCGAGTTAGTTTTGATGCCCCAGAATACACCGTCGATGCTGTGGGGGTAGGGGTCTTAAGATTACTAGAAGCAATTCGGGATTACCAAAAAAGAACCGGCATCGAAGTCCGTTTCTATCAAGCAGGTTCCTCGGAAATGTTCGGGAAAGTCATGGAAGTTCCCCAAAAAGAAACCACGCCATTTTATCCCCGCAGTCCCTACGCTTGCGCGAAAGTTTACGGTCACTGGCAAACGGTCAACTATCGGGAATCCTACGACTTATTTGCCTGTAACGGCATTTTATTTAACCATGAATCCCCTCGTCGTGGAGAAACTTTTGTCACGCGCAAAATTACCCGCGCTTTGGCCCGAATTATTGCCGGACAACAGAAAAAACTTTATTTAGGAAATCTCGATTCTAAACGGGATTGGGGTTATGCTAAGGATTATGTGCGGGCGATGTGGTTAATGTTACAACAGCAAGAACCAGATGATTATGTAGTGGCGACAAATGAAACCTATTCTATCCGGGAGTTTCTCGATATTTCTTTCCAATACGTTAATTTAAATTGGCAGGATTATGTGGAGTTTGATGAACGTTATTTGCGTCCAGCGGAAGTGGATTTATTGATAGGAGATTCCACAAAAGCCAGAGAGAAATTAGGTTGGCAGCCGTCGGTAACGTTCGAGGGACTGGTAAAATTAATGGTAGATGCGGATTTAGCGGCTTTGGGGATTAATCTTAATAACGGTGGTGATAGCGGACAGTTATTAAAAGATTTGGCTTATCTTCGCAATCGTTCAATGACAACTGTGGATTAAAGAGGTCAAAATATGCTGAATTTAAGCGAACAGAGAATCGTCGTCACCGGGGGGGCTGGATTTTTAGGTCGGCAAGTAGTTAATCAATTAATTGCAGCGGGGGCAAATCCCGAAAAAATTACAATTCCTCGGTCAAAGGATTGTGATTTAAGAGTTTGGGAAAACTGTCAACGTTTAGCCAACGAAGAAGATTTAATTATCCATTTGGCTGCCCATGTGGGAGGTATCGGTCTCAATCGGGAAAAACCCGCCGAATTATTCTATGATAATTTGATGATGGGAACCCAATTAATTCATGCTGCCTATCTAGCAGGAGTGCAAAAATTTGTCTGTGTGGGGACAATTTGTGCCTATCCAAAATTTACTCCAGTACCTTTCCATGAAGACGATTTATGGTCAGGATATCCCGAAGAAACCAATGCGCCTTATGGTATCGCTAAAAAGGCTTTATTGGTACAATTAGAGTCCTATCGTTTGCAGTATGGTTTCAACGGAATTTATCTTTTACCGGTAAATTTATACGGGCCAGAGGATAATTTTGATCCGGGTAGTTCCCATGTAATTCCTGCTTTAATTCGCAAGGTTTATGAGGCACAACAACGGGGGGATAAACAACTTCCTGTCTGGGGAGATGGTAGTCCAACCCGGGAGTTTCTCTACTCCACCGATGCAGCGCGAGGCATTGTCATGGCCAGTCAATTCTATAATGAGTCAGACCCGGTTAATCTTGGTACAAATTATGAGATTTCTATCAAAGATTTAGTGGAATTAATCTGTGATTTAATGGGTTTTGATGGCGAAATTGTTTGGGAAATAGATAAACCGAATGGTCAACCGCGACGCTGTTTAGATACAACCCGCGCTAGGGAACAATTCGGTTTTGTTGCTCAAATGGAATTTAAAGAAGGTTTGCGGAAAACCATTGAATGGTATCGACAAAACGCCGCTTAGTCCAGATAGCTGGTGTGTTAGATAAATAACTAACACACCAGATTTTTTTTCAGCTTACTGCCCGGTAAAATCAGAACGAAGGGTTAATTTTAAATCTTCCTTGGGGTTAATTGACAATAATTCCACCGATTCTCCTCGTAATAACCAGCCGGCTAATACTTCTAATCCCCCTCCTCGTAATAATCCCTCGCTAACCGGTTGGTCAGAAGTAAAAGAAGCGAGGACAGAAGCGGCGGATTTTCCTAATACTGCACCCTGAATAATTTTGTCGGGGTTAACTCCTTTAATTAGCTTTTCTAGACGAGTGAAAACTGCCGAAATAGCATCAATAGATTTTTCTTGGGGTTGACGGGTTTTTAAAAAGATTTTTTGGGATAAAAAACGCGAACCTTGACCATCAGGTTTAATTTCTCCGATAATCTGACTACCATCGGGAATAATTGTCTGTCCTTGGGAATTTTTGATATTATCGGTGACGGTCAGAGATAAAGAAAAAGTTTCTTGTTTGGTTAAAAGAATTTTTTCCCCTTGCTCGTATTTTACAGGGATGTCTGTGCCGGCAGGAATTAATTGATCATTCCCCAAAGGAATCGGTTTAATCGGGTTAATTGGGGCGAATTGACGTGCGATCGCAGGAGTCAAGGAGAGGGAGACCACAACGAAAGAAGCACTTAAAAGCATTGTTAATAGGGTCAGAGGATGATGACGACCCTGCTTTTGAAAATATAGCATCTTACCCTTGAGTTTCCTAGTGGGAGCGAATTAAAGACAGAGACGAAAGCGGAAAAAAGTTTGTTTCCAAGCAAGAAAATGCGGGAAAAAGGAGAATTTTAGCAAAAAATAACTGAGATTTCCTACTAACTGCCAGTTATTAGTTTATCTGGTCTATTGAAACGCCAAAACTCTTGATTTGTCCGCAGTTCTTAGTTTGGCACGGTTAATGGAGAACAAGAACTATTTCTGAGAAAATTATAGGTTCAATCCTATCAAAAAAAAATCACCCGATCGAATTAAAATCTCTGAAAAAATGTAACAATTGTGACAAAAAACTGAAGAAACCTCTGATCGGGTTGCCACCGATCCCAAACTCAGGACAAGGGGTCATCTAAACCTGGCCCCAGAGAAACGGCACACCTTCGCTTTCGGTTGAATTAACTCAGCACAATGAGGACAAGGAACCCTATCCCTGTCCTGTGATCGAACAGAAACAGTTCTCTCGCTATTCCAAGTCACGATCAACCCAAAAAGAGCCACTAGCACTCCAACTGCTGGATTAAAGGCCATCATTACAAACCCAAAAATCAGCATACTCAAACCAATAAATTTATCCATAAGCTCAGGGGAAGCGCATCTTAACAATCCTTGACAAAATGAACTTTGTGTGGGTTCCTTGCCCAGAGGACGATTCAGGCATATTTGAGGAGAATTTGTCATCTCAATTGTTAAGCAAAAATCGACCAAATGTTAAGATTTCGTAACTATTCTGATTGACTGATATCAGCTGAAATGCCCATGCGTATCACAAAATTGGCCAATTGTCAATAGCTTTTGAGATGCTCTCACCCTGTGGTCGCAATTCATCTCCCGTTAATTTCTGGTATATTTTTAATTAAGGAGAAATTTAACGGGAGTCCTCTTGCTCCATTTAGATAGGGGAGAGCGCGGGAAGTTTCCAAATATCATCCTTTTTGTCCTGTACTTAGGAGTAGATTATGTTTACTAAACTTAATAATTTGTGGAATCAGTTTTTCAGGAGATCAAGAAGGATTAATGATAAACCATTAAATAAAGTAAGTTTATTGGTAATAATAATTGTTGATATTTTCATCTTAGTTAATGTTTTTACAGGATTAGATGATATTAGTAGGTGGCATTTAAGCCCCCAACAAGTATATACTTGTTACAGCGAATGGTCAAGTTACAAGACAAATAATAGTCCAGATAGAGATTATGATTTAATTACAACTTTTTTAGTTGATTATAAAAATAATAATTATCAAGATGAAGAAATAGGACATTTAGGTAAAGTTTCTCCAATTTGTTTGCAATATGCTGATATTAAAAATAAGTTAAATAATCAAGAAAATAAAACTTTATTAAGTAAAATACAAACAAAACAAGATAATATTAATATACTAGAAAATAATAATAGAATTATTAGAAGTCAATATGATTCTACCCTATTAGAGAAAATTGCTGGACAGTCTGCCAACAATTCGATAAACCGGGTAAAAGCGGAAGAGGCAAAACAGAAACTAGAGGAAAATAATAAAAAAATATCAAAAATCAAAGAAGAAATTGTTAAGCTAAAAAATGAACTACTACAAAAACCATCGAGTCAAAATTTACTTGCTTTCATGAGAAATGAAAGTAAATTTAATGATGTGGAAGCTGGTTATAAAAATGCTACTTTTTGGTATCCTAGCATTCAATTAGGTTTTCAAGTTTTATTTTTAGCACCATTAATAATTGTTGCGTTATTAGTGAATCAGTATGCCCAAAGTCGCGGCTATGGTTTAATAGCGTTAATTAGTTGGCATTTATTAGTTATTTTCTTCATTCCTTTAATTTTCAAAGCTTTTGAATTTTTGCAAATTGGTATTATTACACAATTCATTTTTGATATTATCGGTGCTATCTTTGGAGGTTTAGTATTTTTAGTTCAATATGTTTATATTCTGTTAATCCCTTTGTTCGGTTTTGCTATTATTAAATTTTTGCAAAAGTTTGTTTTTAATACCAAGTCTCAAGCAGCAAAACGAGTACAAAAATCACAATGTATTAACTGCGCTAAAACGATTAAAAATCAAGATGCTCATTGTCCCCATTGCGGTTATTATCAATATGTAGAATGTCATCATTGCCATGAGTTAACTTATAAAAATTTACCTTATTGTTATCATTGTGGTACTGCACAAACTTATGATAGTTAATAGTCCCCAAGCTACTGAAACGAGCAAAGAGAGAATTGCCACTTTATCAACTAATCAATTATGGATTTACTCGAATACCAAGCCAAGGAAATATTTGCTCAAGTCGGCATCCCCATTTTACCTTCCCAACCAATCCACGAACCGGGGGGACTAAAAAGATTAAACATTCCCTACCCCATCGTGCTGAAGTCCCAGGTACGAGCGGGAGGACGGGGAAAAGCAGGGGGGGTGAAATTTGTCGCTAATACCATTGATGCGATCGCTGCTGCCCATGCTATCTTTCATTTACCGATCGCCGGAGAATATCCAGAGGTAATCTTAGCAGAAGCCAGGTATAATCCGCAACAGGAGATATTTTTAGCCATTTTACTTGATTATCATCTGCAAAGACCGGTTTTACTGGGTGCGAGTCAAGGGGGAATGGATGTGGACAGTTTACTGGAAACCATGCAAAAAGTGGTCATTGAAGAGAGATTTTCCCCCTATCTCTGTCGGCAATTAGCCGTATCTATGGGTTTAAGAGGGTCTTTGATCGAGTCTATCAGTCAAATTCTCGAAAAAATGTATAGTCTCTTTGTCAGCAAAGATCTCGATATTATCGAGATTAATCCCCTGGGTATCAACGAAGCTGGGGAAGTGATGGCCCTAGATGGCAAAATAAGTGTTAATGATGCCGCTTTAGCTAGACATCTCGATCTCCTAGCTTTGACCCCACCCCAATTACAATCCCCTTGGTCGATAATTGATCAAACCGGCCGAATAGCCGTGATTAGCAATGGCCAGGGTTTGATGTCCACTGTCTGGGATGCCTTGGCAGGCAAGGGGGCAAAACTGGCGGCATGGCTTATACTGGAGGAAAGACTAGAATTAGAGCAATTAAACGAGCAAATAGAGTCTGGTCTGCAACAATTCCAACTATTGGCCGATTTAAAAGTGATTATCGTTGATATTATCAGTTATCCCGACTTTGGCCAAAAAGCGATCGAGACTATTAGCAATTACTACCGCAGTTATAGCCCATTATCACCCAGCCGGGGCAGCGGCGAACGGATGATTCGGGCCACCCGACAGGAAAGACAAACCTTGGAACCCAGATCTTTTCCCAATCCCACCGTACCACAAATAATTTTTCGCGTCCTAGCTGACAGCAAAGCGATCGATCTCAGTCAGAGTTTAGCTGATGTTAACTTTCATTGGTTAGAGTCTTTAGAAGAGGTAGTCACGGCAGCAATTAAATTAGCCTAGAATTAGTGATCAGCAGCAATTCTCATTTTGAAATAAATAGAGCATTAACCCCGATTTTGGAAGGCAAAATATAGTAGAAAGTGACTATTTTTCAGGGAGAGGCGATCACTAAAAAAACAATTGGTTGGATAAATTAAGTATAAATACTCAAGCAATCAAAGGGATTGGCTGAGAACGAACGGGGTAAATTCAGGAAGATAGTTCTGTTTTTAGAATAAGGAATTCAAGGGAAATAAAAATTTATAATTATTGTCAGCTAAGGTAAAATGGGTGAGTTAGAAATCCACCAGCACGTCAAATTATTCCAAGATGGCTCAAAAAGCGGCAACCCTAGAAATTTCGGAATTAATGCAATTTTT
>NZ_JAPZQJ010000278.1:0-2339 GCF_027530405.1 Microcystis sp. LE19-41.2A
GATTTTCAGGTGGTCAACTACCTAATTTTCAGGGAAAAAGTACCTGAATTTTCCCCCCAATCACTCCAATGGTCGGCACTTTTTGAGGGAAAAAAAGTCTAAAAACCTTATCCAACAAGGTTTTTAGATTTATTCAGCAAATCCTAGATATTTGTCGATCATTTTAACCCCGCTTCACTTAACTTTTTCTATAAATCATAGAAATAAGGATAAAGCTCTGATTCTAGAATATATTGACTTGCTTATTTGAAAATTGCCTAACAGGTTCCAGGATCAAGTTTTCGATGATTGGGAATAGTTAAAGTCTCTCTTCTCTGGGAGATAACACGACGCAATTTAATGTGACTTCCTCGTTGACTGTGAATAGTAAAGCCAAATCGAGCGAGAATCTTGATCACGTCTTTGCCTGATAGTTGTTTCAGTTTAGGCATATTCAGGCTGTAACTCAACCGTAATCTGTAGAGAAGGTTTGGCAACTAGACCAAACTCAATAGGCTCTTCTCCTTCTAAATGTAATAAGACAGCTTCTTTGAGATTATTAACCACCTCATCCAAGGTATTTCCTTGGGTAACAACCGAAATTTCCGCGCATTCGGCCACATATCCTTGTTGTTCACCAGAATAAATAATTGCCGTAATTTTTGAACTTAATTCAGCCATAATTGCTCAGATAAAATACGTTTTGATTGTAATAGAGTATATTTTAGCTATGGGGAAATAGCCTGAAAAATTGGGAGAGATTTGTCTCGTGCAGTGTAGTCTTCGATAAGGAAATCTAGAACTTCAAGGGCATTTTGTAGCGCTTCATTGTAGGTTTCGCCGTGAGTATGAGCATAGGAGACAAATTCAGGGAGATGGGCGATAAATTTGTTGTCTTCTTGTGACCATTGAATATAAATACTATAGTGATAATTCATGGGTTGTCTCCTTGATTTAATTTGGCTAGTTCCTGAAGTGCATTTCTTCCGTCTTTTTCCTGGTAGTGATCGGCATCACTACTATTTTTGCCTAACAGGATCAAGCTATATTATAAACGGGGATGAATTCAGTGGTTATGACCGCTATTACCTAATCTCCATAGTGTGTTTTGGTACGAATAATCAGAATAGTTTTATCGTCTTCATAAATTTCATAAAGCAGACGATCTTTTCGATTTAGGCGATAGGAATACAAGCCTTCTAAATCGCCTTTTAAGGATTTGCCAATATAGGGATTAATTGCAATTATGTTAGTTAAAATTTCTTGAAGTTTGACTTTCTGTTTTTGGGTGAGTTCGTCGGTATCTTTTCGCGCTTGTTTAGAAAAGACAATTGTGTAGGTTGTCATCCAAATACTTGTTCCATTGTGAGGGTTTCTCCTGCGGCATATTCTCGTCGTGCTGATGCAATATGTTGTAATAGTTTGGGATCTTGCATGAGTTCGGAGGTTTCAGCTAAGGATTCCCATTCTTCTTGAGTAATGAGAATATAACTGCGATTTTCACGAACGATCACTACTCCATCGGGTTCTTTTTCAGTGCGATCGCAGAGTTCTTCTAGGTTGGCTTTGGCGTAATCAACGGTAACTTGATACATAAATCGCTTAAGGTTTTTGGGAATTACTCTCATAATAAAGCAAAAATTACTTGTTGGCTGACGTTTTCATTATTTATTTTGGGCTTTTCAGTTCTGATCGAGAAGAAGGCGATATGACAACTTTAGTAATGATCTAAGCCGTAACTTGCATAATCTCTTTAGCGGGAACAGCTAACACTAATTGATTAGGATAAACAATTTCTACGCCAATTGTCTCCATAAATGCTTCTTTTTCTGCTTGAGTGGTTGAGACAAAATTTCCTTGTTCATCATATTTAACCCAATTCCCAAATAATTCTACTAGATAAGCCTCCCCATTTTTCAGAACTTCTACAATTGCTCCAACTGTACCGATAGGCGCAATTCCACCATCGGTTAAGGGAATATCTTCCGTTAGTTGAATATCATCAAATAATTTAAACTTACTCATTTTTATTACTCTAAACTTTTATTGATTGAAACTAGAAGGTACTGCTGTGACAAATCTCACCACATCTTCTCCTGTCAGGATAATCCAAACAGTACGAATTTGATGTAATTTACCGGAATATCCCCTGATTTTAACATAAGCACGATAGCGATCGCCATACTCTGTTGTATCTTGTTTTTGTAATATTTCGAGAGATATACTTTAGACGTTCATAATCTGAGATTTATTAAACTTCTGAAATCGTAGAGTCAGCAAGGAATCCAGTTCTTTTTTATGTTTCAAATGGGCATCATTCAAACATTCATAAATGGCTGAAGAAAAGTCAGAAAAGTTTT
>NZ_JAPZQJ010000038.1:0-9892 GCF_027530405.1 Microcystis sp. LE19-41.2A
ACTCAGACATTTAGATTTCTATTGGTTTTGAGAGGAGCAGCGATCGCAATTGCCGACAAAAAAGGGTGAACCCTGTCCACCCTCCCACAATTATTCACAAAAAAAGCTTAATAGCGTTTTTTTCTGTCACCACCACCACCATTGAAGGGCGCGCGCTCTTCACGCTCGCGGGCCTCGTTAACTTTAATTGATCGCCCCATCCAGTCAGCACCATCTAGTGCCTCAATTGCGGCGGCTTCCTGGGCTTTACTTTCCATTTCCACGAAGGCGAAACCGCGTTTGCGCTGTGTCTCTTTGTCCAAGGGAATATGAACCCTCTTAACCTTGCCGTACTCTGCAAAGACATCGACCAGATCTTCTTGGGAAATCTCGTAAGAGAGATTACCAACAAAAATAGACATAATACTTGAATCCTCGAACAATACTCGAAACGGTGTGGAGACACAAAATTCAGGGAGAAGCCGAACAATACTAAAGTAAAAGACTTACCGAATTAATACTGAAAACGAACTTGAACACTAATCTTGACTCTCCCCCTGATCATAACACAGAAAGATTGGAGTTAATGTTAACTTTTATTCTCCAGGGAAAGAGACCGTTTTGGCTATCGGTGGCTACTCCCTCAACCGCCAGCTTTTTTTTCCCGACGAAATAACCAAATCATCAGGGCCACCACACCGATTTGTAGGGCAAAATTGGGTAAGGCGGTGGCTACGTCCCTGGCTGCCGCTAATTGGGCCAGAAACACCACCGCACCGATAAAACCAGAGGCCCCTAGACCGAGATAGATAAACTGCCGCAGACCTCGGTAGGGATTGGCCGCTTCCTCTTTCAAGCGCGCGTATTTTTGGGGATCAAGTCGAGGGGATTTGCTCATAAAAAAATTTTTCTAGCTCTGTATCTATTGTCCGTGATATAATCGGGAACTGGCAATGTGCCGATGTAGCTCAGTGGTAGAGTAGTTGATTCGTAATCAATTGGTCGTGGGTTCAAATCCCATCATCGGCTTGGGGTTTTACCTCCCGGAAGTTGACTAAGAAATACTGGTACAGTGGTTAAATGCCTTGGTTTTGTGGCGGCTATGGCAAAACCCCCTAATGCCTTTGCTGGGGATTTGCGGCTCTCTTGGGTTTGGTGGGTAAAATCTATTCTCAGATACATTCCCACTGGCGAGCGAATGGAACGAACCACAAAGACACAAAGCACACAAAGATTGATCGGTCTTATATAAGTTAAACTTATCACACCAAGAGTAAGAGAGCCGATTTACTTCAATAAGCCATTTTAGCAGCCAACAAGAGGTAAAAGAGTTAATTCCTCTAACCGATCGCTCCCTATTTTGGGCGAAATCTTTGGGAAAAAATCAGCTAGTTACTAAAGAAAAGGTTGAATGATTTTTGCGATCGCTTGACGTTGGCAATCGTCATATCCCCAGCGTTCTAGAAAGGCTTGATATTCTCCTTGTCCTGTGTTTAAACTGGTGGCTAATTGTTGTAATTTTTCCCCCAAGGACTGCGATAATAACTGCTTAATTAGTTGACCAGTTTTTTCTTGGACTTTCTCAGAACCTTGGGCGTTTTCTTCGTCTCCTTGACTGCGATGATAGATGACCATTGCCGTGGACATAGCCAGATTTTTGACTAATAATTCATTCACCAATATCGGGGAAGTTTTTAAAGCAGTGATTACTTCTAAACTAGGATGTTCCGTATAGGGTAAATCGCTGGTTAAATAAGTAACAAAAAATCCTCTAGCTCCATTTTCTGTGGAGACTAACTCAGTAATTTTCTGAGTTATTGTATCGGTATCTAAAAACTCAATTTGACTTAGTAAATCTTGAGTTTGTTGGATGGCATTTTCAAAAGTTATACTCATATCCATACCTAGCCTTCTGTGAAGTTTAAGAGAAAAATACTAAGCATCTAAAGCATTTAACCAATTAGTTAAATCCTCCACTGTTGAAAAATCCAATAAAGCTTCCCCCACTCGTTCTAGATCATCAATATTCAAGGGCATAATCCGACTCTCTATATCCACATCAATAGCTCCTAACTTACGTTTAATCAGACGAATAATTAGATTTCTTTCTCTTGCTAAACCCTGTTCTAAACCCCGTTCTAAACCCCGTTCTAAACCCTGTTCTAAACCCTGTTCTAAACCGCGGCGCATCCAACTGGTTGTAATCTGCATAACTCCCTCCTGTTCGGGTTGAATAAATGTGCTAATCTCCTGTTGAAATTCTATCTCCTCGGACGAGTTGAGATTGAGATAGGTATCGACAAAGCCTGAAATCAATTGCATTCTAGCGGCATCTAATCTTAATGTTACCAATAATCTTAGACATTGTGCCTTAACTTTTGCTCTATCCCGAGGGGCAATTTTCATCTTAGCCATCAAAGCGGCGGCGACGGGATTAGGTTGATTAATAAAATCTCGCCAATTCAAGCGATTTAACTGGACAACTTGATAGTTAAATTCTAACACTTTTAAGTCAGGAAACTCAATTTTATATTGACGAATTGCTTCTTTTTGTGGACGATCATAGGAGAATATGACAATGGGATAAACTGGTAAGGCAAATTTTTGATGCAGACGAGCGAAATAAGTAAACATTCGCCGATTAAATTCCGGTTGAGAGCTAGACTGTGCTTCTAGATGAATTAAGAAAAATGATGATTGTCCTCGAAATTGAACTTGGGCGACTAAATCACTTTCATACTTTTCTCCTTCCGTGACATCGGTAAAGACTTCTTTGTCTAAAAATGTGATCTGATTAGGCTCTAAATAATTGATAATCTCAGGAAAAAACAACTGAATAAATTCAACAAAAAAAGTCGCAATTAATTCCTTAAATAAACGATCATGGTCAATAACATTATTCATACATAATAATTGCAAACGGGGAATCTTTCAGCTTATCTTCATATTCTAGTAATTATAAGGGTTTTACCCAATGATTAGCACTAGGAGGCCAAGAAATTAAATCCTCGATATTACCTTCCATAGTAGCACAAATTTGAGCGAGGGGTAATAGCAAATCCTGTTATCATACTAAATCCGTTGAGTATAGGCTACTTATTAGGACAGGCAAAAGGCAAAAGGCAAGAGGCAACAGGAGGAATAAATAATCAGTCTTTAATAACCGGATTTAGTATCATAAGAAGAGTAAGGACGAGGAGATAAAATGCCCAAAAAAGCCTACTTAGCCGCACATCCAAGTTCAGAGCAAATGAAAGATAGATATAAAGCAAGTCAAGATTCGGTGGCAACAAGAAGATGGCACTGGTTAGGTAAAATATCTTGAGGATGGACAATCAAAAATGCGGCAGTAGCTGTGGGATGAGATTATCAATATAGTTTTAAAATTCTCAAAAGCTCTAATGAATTAGGAGAAGAAGGAGTTAAAAACTCAAGAAAAAGAGGGTTCTTCGTTACTTGGTATGGTTCGATCAGGGGGCAAAAATCGGCTAAATCCTTATCTGGCAAAAGACTTAATTGATTAGCTCGTTCTAGATTGAAAACAATTGGCAAAAATCGAAGCAATGTCTTTCTATATAAGGGTTTCACCCCTTATAACTCCCGTCCATTGCATAACACAAACCGAAGAACCCAAATTATCAAAAGCTTTAACGAATTAGGAAAAGAAGGAGTTAAAATCTCAAGAAAAAGAGTCAGGAACATCCGAGAGGAAAAGAACCTTTGTTGAAGGAAGAACAATTCCAAAAAATAAAATTGAATAAATTCAGGGAAATTTACGGTAATTTTGCCGGTTAAATCAATTCCCTGCTATCTCCATCCCAAATTACTGCTAGTACAAAAAGTGGCTCTTCTGGTTTCTGTGTGGAAACGAGGTCTATACTGATAGTTTCTTCGACAAAATAGTCCTAAAAGTGTTGCCCGATAAGCATTTCACGATTACATAAGCAAAAATTATCACACAAAGTCGAGAAGAGCCAAAAAGTCGATCAACTTTTAAATTATCGATTGAGAATAGAAATAATTCGATGATTTTGAGTAGTTGTTTCCTGAATTATAGGACGCAGTTGTTGCACCAGTTCCCTAGAGCGTCTTATTCTTGCTTCCGGTAATAAATGCTCATGGGTATCGGCAAATAAACTAGAATCTGTTTGCAGATTAAGAGTTTTTGGATTGTAGATTAAAGGCACTATATTAGACAATTCTTCAATAGTTTTTTTAACATTTTTGACGGTAGTTTCATCGGTCTTAGCATAAACCCAAGAGAGAGAAACTACTAAATCAGCACCTTTAGCTTTTAACTCCTCTTGAAATTGAGCGATGCGTTTGAGGGAGTGTTGCGAAACAGGTCGATCAAATGTTCTAGTCCACCATTTACCTGTACGATGTTTGACTACGGTAGGATCTCCTTTTTCTGTGATTGGATCTGATAAATAACCCCTAGCTTTTCCTGTTTGTATAACATCAACGGCAGTTTTTACTATAGCGCGTAAACTAGGAACTCCCATTAACCAAGTCTCGGAAACTAATTGTTCTAAGGGTATATTTCCTAAACCCGGTTTTCCAATGGCAACACTAAAGGGAACCGAACCAAATAAACCATCACCATAACCAATACCATCATCATCCAGTAACATCAAATATTCAGGAATGAGAACCACTATATCCCCCGGACGTACCTGTTCTAAAATAATTGGGCAAATGACATTTAATCCCAAATCTCCCTGTAAACCAAAGTTAAAAACTGGGATTTTTAGCTCCTGTTCGAGGAATTGAGAGTTAATACTATATTGTACTCCCGACCCCCCCGCAAAAATTATTCGTCTCGGTGCATCTATCTGCTTGGCAAAAGATACTTTTTGTTCGTACATTTGTAGGAGCCACTTTAATTCACCACCGTAGTATACGTTATAAAAAAAACCCAAAGACCAGGCCACCCCAACGGTAGCTAACCAAGGCCAAAAAGTAAACATTTTCTTCATAAGTTTAGCTCCTAGAGTTGAATCAAGAGAATCACTAATTCTAGTTAAAAAAAGAGATAATTGTCTTATCTTTCTTGCCATAATTGCCAAATAGTTGCCACATATTTCCGTCCTTTTGACAAATAATCCCAGAGATTAATTCCAGTTTTACTCTCACCATAAATGCGGGGAACGCAAAGATAAGGAACTTCCACTAACTTATAACCTAAACGATTGGCACGGGTTAATAAATCAATGCAGTATTCTCCATAATCTCCCTTTAAGCGAATTTTTTCTAAAACCTGAGAACGAACGGCAATAAAACCACTGGTATAGTCGTGAACTTGATTGCCTAGCATCACGATGGCCATGCGATTAATAATCCAGCTTAACATCCGGGCCATCAGTCCGTGGGCAACATCATCACCCCCCGGAATCCAACGAGAACCTACAACCATATCAGCTTTTTTAGTTCGAATCGGTGTGATTAATTGTGGCAGAGCTTCTGGAGGCATAGATAAATCACAATCCATCCAAGTAATAATTTTAGCCCCATACAGATTAATCGCATCGTCAATACCTCTCTGTAGAGCCGAAGTTAACCCTTTCTCGTTGATTCTGCGACACAAAATTACCCCCGATTGGAATTGCGAATCTTGGGGAGGAGTGGGATATTGTTTGGCTAAATCTTCTACTATCTGCCAAGTTTCATCGGGAGAATTATCATCCACCACTAGCACTAAATAAGGACTAGGAACACTAGCTAGTAAACGTTCAATTAATTGACTAATATTATCTCGCTCGTTATAAGTGGGTAAAATCGTACAGACTAAATCATTAGCTGCTGGGGTAATTGTGGGCTTATCCTCGGATTTTTTGGATAGTAAACCTGTCTCAGAAGCAGATATAACTATTTCATAGAAAGGATACTTACCAATGATTCCAGAGCGATTTATGCCAATTTGAAACTTTTGTCCATCTTGGCTAAATTCCAGTTCTTCCGGTGGGGATTCTAAGAGTTGACAAGGGCGATAGGGATAGCAAACGTAGGGAAAACTAGACAATCCTTGACCGACTAATTCTTGGCATAGTTTAACCATGGCTTGACTATCTTCTACACGGAAGAAAGTTTTTTGTTTCTCCAAACCAAAACCCAAAACTTGTGCCGCATATTGATGAGAAAAGACAACAATAGAATTAGGATTCTCTTCTATGCTTTTGATAGCTGGTGCTATCCCCTGATGGGTTTTATAGAAAAATTCTCCACCTTGATAAATGTTTTTATAGACAGCTATTGCCAGTAAGATTAACAGTAAAACCCAGCTTCCCTTGGCTAGTAAAACTTCTTGGTTCGCTCCGACAATTTTTACTTGTTCCACCGTTAATAAGGTAACAAAGGGGATAAGAGGCAATAAATATCTCGGTCCCCATTGTTTACCTCCCACCATGACTTCTCCCGGGGCAATATCGACTAAACAAGACACCCCTACTGTGTAGATAAAATAGAGATCATAGACAAAAAGCATTTGTTTATCTAGAGATATATTGGCGATGTCAAATAGATAACAACTGGCTAAAAGTATCAGCAAGTAAATTATATTGTCCTTGACTAACGCCTTGGTTTTGACCATTCCTTGCCAGCGAAGATTGACGAGAACAGCCAAGATGATAATCGCCATTATACTAATTAAAGTTACGGGAATATCCCTGGCAAAATTCAATTGTTGACCGCTCCAAGTGAGCAAGTAAGCTAAGGGAATTATACAGATAGGAAAATGCAGCAAAAAAGAGCTATTCAACTGATAAAAACTGGTCAGGGCTTCTTGAATACGTTTTTTCCAAGAAAACTCCTCAAGGACTAACAGAGCGTGAACTCCTAGAAAACGATTATAAATTAACTTATTGCACAACCACAGTAAAAACACACTAACAATCATACCTAGTACAAAACTAAAAGCTATTCGATTAGTTAGCAGAAAATCAGAAACATTAAGATTTTGCTCGGTTGAATACCAAGCAAAAATTGAGGTTTGTTCTGGAGTTAAACCCAAGAAAACTAATAAAGTTAAAGTTGCCACTAGGGCCAGACATTCGGAGCGGAACCATACTGATAAACCCACTAGAAATCCGCCTAATAAATTGGGCAGCCAGCCACTATTAGCTGTATCGGGTAGAAAAAAAGCGATAACAATTCCCAAAAATCCTAAAGTAACAGCGAGGGTATGTTCACAATATATGGCACTGTATAGAGTTAAGGGCGAAGCAAAAATCAAAATAACTAATCCCAAAAGACTCCCCCAACTGTCTAGGGAAAAAGCGGGAATTGCTCTTGAAAAACTGAGCCACAATACCCAAATTGATAGGAGGGGAATCAAGTAAAACCCACGATAACCCCAAAGTTTATAAAAAAGGGAAGTTAGCAAAGAGAATGGAAAAGGAAAGGAGATATAATAACGTTGATTTAAGTAGTAAACAAAAGGGGGGCGATAACTGTATAAACCCTCTTGCCAAAGACGAGTAACCCAAGCTTCTGCGCGCTCAACTAAGTCAAATCGCCATGGACCATTACTTAGCTGACGAGCTAGTAAAGCTTTCAGCGCCCCATCGCCATTAAAAAAAACATCCTTGGGAACTGAAATACATAGATATAGGGAATAAAAGCAACCAGAGGCAATTACTACCCAAGATAAAAACTCCGTGCCAATTATCATAAAAGTCGGTTTTTATTCAAAAAATTTTCATCAATTTTTCATCCCTACTCAGCCTCAGCAAAAACTTGCTGAACTGCTTGGGCCACTCGCTCAATTTGCTCGTCCGTGAGAGCTAAACCGCTAGGCAGATAAAAACCCCTGCGCGCCAGTCTTTCAGCCACGGGACAGGAAACATTTTGCAATAATCCCATTTTGTGAAATACCGGTTGTTCGTGCATACACCAGAAAAAAGGACGCGTACCAATCTGATGTTCTTTGAGGCGTTTCATCGCTTCCATAGCATCAAAGTTAACCTCATCTTTGAGAACAATACCATAAACCCAATAAATATTTTCGGCATAATCAGTTTGAGGTAGAGGCAATTCTAGACAGGGGATATTTTGCAATAATTCCCTGTAGCGTCTGCCCATTTTTCTCTTGCGCTGGACAAAAGTTTCTAGCTGTTCTAATTGTGCTAAACCCACTGCCGCTTGCAGATTAGTCATCCTCAGATTCCAGCCCAGTTCTTCGTGAATAAAACGTCGTTGGGGCTGAAAATATAAATTTCTCAGGGAACGACAACGCTCAAAAATATCCTCTTGGTTGGTGACAATCATGCCCCCTTCCCCAGTGGTAATATGTTTGTTGGAATAGAAACTAAAGATACTGATATCACCGAAACTACCACAGGGTTTACCTTGATAGGTTTGACCGTGCATTTCCGCCGCATCTTCAATAATTTTTAAACCGTATTTTTGAGCTAATTCTAAAACTGGAGTCATTGCCACCGGTAATCCGTAGATATGAACCACCATTATCGCTTTAGTGCGGGGCGTGATTTTTGCCTCTATCTGCCCGATATCCATGTTCCAAGTCTGCGCTTCGCAGTCCACGACCACGGGAATCGCCCCGGCTTTGACAATGGCAGCTCCGCAGGAAATGATGGTAAAAGTGGGGAGAATCACCTCATCCCCCGAACCAATTCCTAAAGCGACGATGGCCGCTTCTAAGGCCATAGAACCATTGCACACGGAAACGGCATACTTTCGCCCAACAGCGAGGGCAAAATTTTCTTCAAACTTCTGAACGAAGGGACCTTCCGAAGAAATCCAACCGCTATCAATACATTCGTTAAGATACTGTTTTTCCTTGCCCGCAAGTAGTGGCTCATTGACGGGAATAAAGCTACTCATGCTATCTCTGCTCCCGCCATTTTAACCACAGTTTCCTCAATTCCTGTAAAGCGAGTTTTATCCTGATTACCAACGTAGGGACCTTGTTTTACTTCAATCATTTCTACTTCTTCTAAGACTTGGAAACCATGACCACCTTGGATCAACAAAACCACATCCCCATCTCTCAATATATGACTTTCTAGATATTGTTGGTCGTCATCATAGAAATCTACCCGCAGTTTTCCTCTTTTGATAATTAAGACTTCCTGGGTAAAAAATACTTCCCGTTGTACTTTGTTATGAACGTGGGGCATAATACTTTTTCCCGTCGGGTGTCTCATATAGGCCAACTGTTGGGAAAAATCATCGGGAGTTAGGAAATGAATCCCCTCTTGGTTAAACTCTCGTCGGAGAATTATCGCTAAAACTTTACCCTCTTTCGTGATTTGAGAAATTGGCAAAGAGTTAAATTGACTTTCTGGCTTATTTTTCTGATTTTGTTGGCGGAGAAAATCTAAAGATAAAAAGTCTGAAGCTAGTTTAAACATGAATTTAACCCCCCTAGGGAATGGTTGTGAGAAAGGCTGAAATTAATTGACAGCAAAGAAGGGGCGAACCAGTGACTAACTTTTGTCACCCCTGGTAGGCTAATTTAATTTAATTAGCTAAAGCTTAATCTAATTAACCTTCTGTTAATTTAGTTAACAGAAGGTTAATCCCGACTAAGGCAAGATGCCTCTACCATACATTTAAGAAAACACGGGAGCATCTAACTTTAGAAATAAGTAGAAATACTTAAGGGTAAAAAAATAGAATTAAACAGGGGTCTCATGAAGATAAGCGGAACGATGGCGAAGCACTTGTGGAACATTTAGAACACAAGTCCGAGCATTTGTACTAAAATATCTAATAGACGGCTAACTGCTATATTTTCTGATGACGATATAAATAGGGTTTGCTGAAAAAGTTTTTCGTGGGGGCAGGGTGTGGGGTGTGGGGTGTGGGGTGTAGGGTTTTACCGATTTTCATCTGGTCAATTACCTAATTTTCAGGGAAAAAGTACCTGAATTTTCCCCCCGCTCACTCCCAG
>NZ_JAPZQJ010000529.1:0-2900 GCF_027530405.1 Microcystis sp. LE19-41.2A
TATAGCGGTATGCACTTGCATGAGGTACAATAGAAGAGGACAATAAATTATAGACCTAGGCAGGAGCCACGACCCGATGAAGCCCTATTCTTTAGACTTGCGACAAAAGATCATCGAGACCTACGAGGAGAATAACCTCTCACAACGTGAGTTAGCCAAAAGATTTAGAGTAGCTTTAAGCTTTATCCAGAAACTAATCAAGCAGTGGCGTGAAACAGGAAATCTAAATCCCCGACCGCATGGTGGAGGACAAAAACTCAAGCTTAAGAGCGACGAAATTATCTTGCTGGGCGATTTAGTCCAAGAAAAGAAAGATGCCACCTTAGACGAGTTAAGAAAACAAATTGAGGAAAAAACACAGACGGTGGTGAGTAACTCAACAATCAGTAGAATTTTAAAACGGCTAAATTTAACTCAAAAAAAAAAGCTTACACGCTAGGGAAAGAGACACGGAAAGAGTGCAAAAATTAAGAGAAGAATATTGGGAGAAAATCCGAGATGTTAGAGCGGAAGATTTGGTTTTCGTTGACGAGTCTGGCTCTAATCTAGGGATGACAAGACTTTATGGCAGGGCTGAAAAAGGTCAGAGAGTGTATGATTCAGTTCCGTTAAACCGAGGAAAAAACGTCACGATAATTGGAGCGATAGCGCTCAAAGGCTTGCTGGCTTTTATCAATGTATTTGGAGCCGCAAATGGTTTAATATTTGAAGCATTTATTGCTACATTATTAGTTCCAAACTTGTGGAAAGGAGCTTGTGTATTAATGGATAATGCTTCGATTCATCAGGGAGCATCTCACTTGTGCAATGAGTATTAATGCTTATAGCAGTCAAAAACTAGAAAATCTTGAACCTGATCACAAAGAGAAATGAGATTATAATAGTTATAACTTACGATTCAGAATATATCTCGATGGGAGGAACAGTCCAATGTTATCAGAAAATGAAAAAAGAATTAAAGAGTTATGTCAAGAGTTAGGGCAATGTCTTTAGGAACAATCCCAAGTTGAGAAATTTAATAACTTGGCAGAGATAGAAGAGACTGTTAGAGATTTAATGATTCAGTATGTCAACCCAGAAATCGGTATTTTTTTGTCAAAACAAGCACAGGAGAAACAGCCGGTCGGACAAGAAAAGTAAAAAGTATTTTGGGCGAATTACCAATTACAGAAAAACAAGCGAAGAAGTTAGAAGTAAAGCCTCGGACTCAGATGAGTCCAATGTTAGAGAAGAACTGTTTGCTATTAAGTGGCGATGAATCCTACGAGAAATCGGCGCAGAAAATCAAATCATTGACAGGGATTGCTGTTTCTCACAGTACCCAACAACGCCTCGTACATCGATAGGCTTTTGAAGAATTACCGTCTAACCCAGAAGTGGAAGTGGAAGAAATGAGCCTAGATGGCGGTAAGGTACGACTAAGAACTGCCAAGGGAAAAGCCTTAATTTGGCGTGATTATAAAGCAGTGAGTTTTCATCAACTGGGGGTAGCGGCTTTTTTTCAAGATAACTCAGCTTTATTAGATTTGGTTAATTCTCAAGTTTTGGCCAAGCCTTTAATTTGTTTAGGAGATGGACATGATGGTATCTGGAATTTATTTCGTGAGATCGGAGAGAAACAGGAAAGAATTGAAATATTGGATTGGTATCATTTAATCGAAAACCTCTATAAAGTTGGCGGGTCATTCCAGCGAATTGAGGAGGTAAAATGTTTTCTATGGAAGGGGGACGTGGACGCCGCTATCTCTTGTTGTGAAGGATGGTCAGAGCCGCAAGTTGAGAATTTTATTACTTATTTAAACAAGCATAAACATCGAATTGTCAATTATGGTTATTTGCAGGCAGAGGGGATTTCCATTGGCTCTGGCTCCGTCGAATCAAAAATTAAACAAATTGCTCATCGTCTTAAAATTACTGGTGCAAGTTGGCAATCTTGTAATGTACCGCAAGTCCTTCGTCATCGCTGTGCTTATCTAAATGGTTGCCTTTTTTAACTTTTTTATTGATCTCATTAAGCATTTCTACTTATTGCAAAGGTGAGATGCTCCCAGACAAGGGTTTGAAAATCTGCGAAGAGTTATTAAAGTAGAAAGAAGGGGTAGTCGCGGGGATAAAACCTATGAAGAAACAGCTTACTATATCAGTAGCCTAACTGAATCCGCTCAAGTATTTGCTAAAATTATTCGAGGACATTGGAAAATAGAAAATCAGTTACATTGGGTAAAAGATGTAATTTTTGAGGAAGATAAAAGCGAGATAAGTGATTTTCAAGCGGCAAGCAATTGGTCAATTCTCACAACTATAGGATTGAATCTTTTCAGAGGTTTGGGTTTTCTCTCAATAACAGAGAGACAGAGGTGGTTAGCTGAACGTTGGGAAAAACTGATAGTTTTATCGACGTAAGAAGCAGAAAAATTAGCTAAATTAACAGGATGTACTCTCAGACAATTTCAAGAGAGATAGGCTTGTAGTGGCTTGGGAACAAGCTTTATCAATTTATTCATAATAAATATTGGCAGAAGATTAAAAATTAGTTATTGTGACTAACTCTTTTGGTTAGAGAAAGATAAACTTGAGAATCTTCAGTCAAATTTATTGACTCAAAATCAGCTGTACTTAATTTAAATGAAACAGCCCTACCTTATCAAGGGGGGCAGGGGGGATCGGCACCCCCCTTATCAAGGGGGAATTAAGGGGGGATCAAGGGGGGATTTATCTGGGAGCATCTCACCTTTGCAATGAGCATAAATACTTAGTGAAAAAATAGGCTTTTCGAGGGTAATTCTTGTTTTAATTCTCCATGTACGCAGTCTTTAAAAGCCTCTATTTCGTTCCAAGACACGATTAAGAGTGGCTTTTAGGCTAAGTATAATTACTTATCGCGTAAGTGAGATGCTCCC
>NZ_JAPZQJ010000307.1:0-1423 GCF_027530405.1 Microcystis sp. LE19-41.2A
GTGTCAGTCTGTAGAGCGACCATAAGACCAGAACAGAGTAAATCTGTTAAGGCAGGTGCGAAAAATCCTTCGGGAAAGAAGCAGAAACCCAAATCGTGAGGTTTGGGAATCGCCGTCCGTTTACGGCGGTGAGGATGTCAACCAGTTACCTTATCTACTAAGCTTTCACCTAATAGACAGTGGGTAGTCTGTCCGAGGGCTTGAATTTCTGTCCGCCCGACAGTATTTGCCCGTGCGAGAATGTTTATAGCGGCGTTTTCGTCTCTATCCAAGACACACCCACAAGAACAAACATGAGTTCTTACAGATAATGTTTTCTTGACGATATTGCCACAATCAGAACATTGTTGGCTAGTATATTGTGGGTTCACCGCTACCACAAACTTCCCGTGTATTTTCCCAAAGTAGTCTAACCAATCGGTGAACATTGACCAACTCGCATCTGAAATAGATTTAGCAAGCTTAGGATTTTTCACCATATTAGATACCTTCAAGTCCTCATAGACTACCAAATCGTTAGATTGGATTAACGCTTTTGCTGTCTTGACGGCAAAATCTTTACGCTGTCTAGAAACTTTTAGATGAAGGCGAGCTACTTTAGATTTCTGTTTTAATCTTTTTTGGCTTCCCTTTTTCTTCTTTGAGAGTTTACGTTGAGCCTTTTTTAGTCTTTTTTCCGACTTACGAAGAAACCGTGGGTTATCAATTTTATCCCCATTAGAGTCGGTTAATAAATGGTTTAAACCTAAATCAATCCCTACTTCTTTTCCTGTATAGTCAAAGGGTTCTACTCTTTCAATGTCTAAGACAAATTGACAATAAAAGCCATCGGCTCGTT
This sequence comes from Microcystis sp. LE19-41.2A, assembly GCF_027530405.1. Classification (NCBI taxonomy): domain Bacteria; kingdom Bacillati; phylum Cyanobacteriota; class Cyanophyceae; order Chroococcales; family Microcystaceae; genus Microcystis; species Microcystis sp. LE19-41.2A. The sequence continues at coordinate 839 of NZ_JAPZQJ010000307.1, forward strand.
TAATAAGCCTGACTCTTTTGATAGTGGATTTATCGAGAATCTCACGGCTAAAAGTGCCGATTAACTTTAATTTCCCTATCCCTGTTTTATCCGTGATGTGGATAAACTTTTTGTCTTCTGTTAGTTCCCAACCAGAAGTTTTGTACTCGACAGACCTTGAAAACTTTTTGAATTTAGGATAGCCTTTTTTCGCTAAACCCTTCTTGCTCCGTCCGCTCGCCGAATTCGATTCGGCGCGGGCGGTGCGCTTTTTACAGTTATCATAAAAACGGGATATAGAAAACCAAGCTCTTTGGGCACTTGCCTGACGAGCCATAGAGTTGAGTTTACCAACAAAAGAAAATTCAGGACTATTAGATAATTCGGTAGTTAGCCTACACAAAGTACCATAGTTAACCTGATCTTCTTTGGTAGAGTCCATCCAAAATCTTAAACATTTATTCCTGTTGACATCCTCGCCGCCGTAAAACGGACGGCGATTCCCAAACCTCACGATTTAGGTTTCTGCTTCTTTCCCTTGCGGGGTTCCGCACCTGCCTTAACAGATTTACTCTGTTCTGGTCTTATGGTCGCTCTACAGACTGA
>NZ_JAPZQJ010000488.1:0-3176 GCF_027530405.1 Microcystis sp. LE19-41.2A
TTAGGGTCTGCTGAAAAAGTTTTTCCTGGTGGCAGGGTGTGGGGTGTAGGGTGTAGGGTGTGGGGTTTTAGCGATTTTGAAGGTGTCAATTACCTAATTTTCAGAGAAAAAGTCCCAGAATTTTCCCCCTATCTCTCCCACAACTGGTACTTTTTGATTGACAAAAAGTCTAAAAGTCTTACCCAATAAGGTTTTTAGATTTATTCAGCAAGCCCGAGTTAATCTAGCAATAAAAGCCATAGCTTCGCTTTTATTGCTGACTATTCCATCTAAAGTTGCCCCCAAGACTGCCGCAAGTAACGATTTAAACTGGGGACCCGGTTGATAACCCAAAGCTTTTAGGTCATTGCCGTCGATAGGAGCCTCGATCTGCGACCATTTAGTTAAATATTGCCAGATTAAAGCCCGAATCCTAGTCTCACTCCTCACCGCCACCAGTAACAAACTAGGAACCTTATAACCGTTGAAAAAGCTGACGATTTGACTAATGGGTTGATCATAAGCAAAATTATTGCTAATCTCTCTTTCCATAACTTCTAGTTTTTGTAAACGCTCCACAGTATCTTTGGGCAATTGTAAATTATTAGCGATCGCTATTCTTTCCCCCACAGCCAGAGAAGCGATTAATAATTCCAACCGCATTAACCAAACATTCACCGGCAATTCCAGACTTAAACAATCTAACCAACGACTGAGACAGCGCAATTGTCGCCATAAAGCCCGATTTAAACTTAAATCCCCGTGTAAACAGTGCAAAGCCCCCAAATCAGCCAACTTTTCCAAGGCACTTTCCCAGTAATCCGCCTCTAAAATATAATTCAACTCCGCTTTTAAACGGGACTGTAAAGCGGGTGCATTCTGATTTTGTTGCCGTGAGCGATCATAAACTCCACTTTCGATCGCATACCTAATATAGCTTTCTGTCAAGGGTTCAATAACAAATCCTAACCGAGTGGCAAAACGCACCGCTCGATAGATGCGCGTCGGATCCTCGATAAAACTATTAGCGTGTAAAACCCGGATTTGTTGGGCGCGTAAATCCAACATACCGCCAAAAAAGTCGAGTAATTCCCCCTCTTTCGGCGAAGTTAGGCGAATTGCCAGAGCATTAATCGTAAAATCCCTTCTATACAAATCCTGTCGAATCGAACTAGCCTCCACTTGGGGATTGCTGGCAGGATAAGGATAGAATTCCGTGCGTGCCGTGGCGATATCCACCCATAACGAGCCAAAACGCTCATCTTTGTGCCATAACAAAGCCGCCGTCTGAAATTCCCCGTGAATCGATAACCGGGCCCCCGGATAAATTTCCTGTAAACAATTAGCCAACTCCACCCCTGCACCCACACCGGCGGCGCGATGGCAGCCATCCACCACTAAATCGATATCCTGTAACAATAAAGTATCCCTTTCTGTGGCTAACAATAAATCGCGCACCGCACCCCCAACCAGATAGAGATGCCAACCGCGTTTTTGAGCGGCAGTGGCGGCAGCTTGCAGGAATGACCATAAAATCGGCTCTAAACGCTCTTTAATCGTCGGTAAAAGACAGGAAACCAAAGCAACCCCTTCAAAACGCACCCGCTCATTTTGATGAATCTGTCTTAATACATCTGTACGAGTGACGATACCGACTAACTGCCCGTTTTCTAGTACAGGTAAACGCCCCAAATCGTACGTTACCATCAGTGACTCGATTTCCTGAAGGGAAGTGTCGGGGGTAATAGTTTTCGGATTACAAGTCATGTATCCCTTCACGGGAGAGCGAGAAAAGCCGTGATGGAGAGCTAAATCGAGGTCACGACGAGAAATCACCCCAACTAAGCGATCCTGCTCATCTACCACCGATAAACCCGAATGGCCGTAACGGAAAAGGATGCGCTCGGCTTGAGATATGGAAGTATCGGGACGAATTGTTCGCACTGGGGAAGACATTAAATCCCTAGCGGTGGGAGAGGGAGGAATTTGGGCAATTAAGTCCCCCAGCAGTTGGTTTAACTGTTGAACTGGCTGAACATCGCGAAAGCTCACCGAAGCGGCCTGAGCATGACCACCGCCGTTATAGGGGCAAAAAAGCTGATATAGATTCACCCCATCGATTCTAGAGCGACCAATCACAGTTAAACGCTGTCGGGAATTATCTTCCTCGCCTTTACTATAACTATGGGCAAAAAGTAGCGCATCACTATCGGATAATTCCAGTAGGCGCTCGGCCACACTAGACAAACCGGGGATAAAATCGGCAGTATGGAGGAGAACGTGGGCGATTTTACGGTCATGGATCGTTTTAATCTCTAGATTTTCCCAAGCAAGGCTAAATAACTCCTGTAAGCGCGGGGAAAAACTCGGTTGACAGTATTGGGCGATCGTTTTAATGTTAGCAGCACAGGTCATTAACCAAGCCAAAGCATAGGCATCCCTGGGGGTACTACCGGCAAAAGTCAGGGAACCCGTGTCAACGTGAATACCGAGTGCCATTACCGTCGCTGCCATCGAGTTTGGTTTAATCTGGGCTTTTTGTAAAGCTTCGACAATTAAAGTCGTGGTGGCTCCCACCGCTTCTAAATGGACGCTAGAGGCATGAATATCGCTTTCACTATCCAAATGATGATCATACAATTCGATCGCCTGTAAATGCCCTAAATCGAGCCACTGGGAGGCTTTTCCCAGACGCTCTCGCCACTGATTATCAACGATAATTAAAGAGCGAATACTGGCCGGATTGACACTACGCATTTCAATTAAAGCGAACTCATCCCGATGCAGGGCCAAAAATTCCCTTACTGTTGGGTGCGCTCCCCCCGTTAACACAATGCGACTACCCGCTTTCAGCAACGATAAACCCACCGCTGCCCCCAAAGCGTCAAAATCCGCCGTTTGATGACATAAAATTAAATCCATATTTTTTAGTAAGGAGAAGATATCAGGATTTTTTCTGTATCTATTGTTACTAAATGCTCGGCAATAACCGGGTCAAGAACTATAAGTTAGCAAATAATAGACCTCTTGCATAATTTTTTTATGGTATAATATAAAGTTTTGCTTTTTTCTCAATTCTTAGATTGAAGTGGAAAAAAGAATAAAATGTGATCTTAGGTCAGGAAATCATCTATAATTTTGCTATGTTTATTAGCAAAATTATGGATTATCAAAACTTATCAGATGAACAATTCAAA
>NZ_JAPZQJ010000331.1:0-2011 GCF_027530405.1 Microcystis sp. LE19-41.2A
TCGCTCTGAATACCGCTACCCAAACCGTTTTTTCTTTATCTAGATTTAGGGTGATTTTCTCCCAATCCTTTTCTGATAGGCTTTTTGCTAGTTGCTCAAGCTGGATTGTTTCTTCCACACCCCCTTCTTTTTCAATAATTACTTTTCGATTTTTTGCCAATCCTCCTAAGTATTTTAGCTTTCTTTCTTCCAGGGCTTTAAGAAAATTTGTGTTGTTGCCATAACCGGCATCTATTAACACGATTTTCGGTCGATAGCCTCTGGTTAAGCTCCGGTCAATTAAATCTATCGCTATCTCCGGTTTCTTCTTAAATTCTTTGTCTTCTTTCCCCTCGGCTAAGGAACTAGCTGGTTGATAAATTTCAATGTCTAGGGGGACACTTTTTTTGCCGTCGTAGAGATGGGTAGTGACGGCGACTATAGCAATTCCCATAGTTGTGAGGTACAGAGTCTTAGGTTTTGAGGAGTCAGGAGTTAAGATTTTGGTGTACCTCATGAGATTGGGAAACGCTATATTCCGTTGTCTGTCTTGCCAATTTCTCCCAGGTACTGCCTGCCAACTCCGGCGGTCAGATTGCCACTTTTTCGATGTCCTGAGTCATCGACAATCAGGGAAAATCCTCGGGGGATTTGCGTCTGGCGGCATTGGTTCATCACTTGCAACCGACATTCATTCACCTGACGGTCTAACCAAGGAGATTCGGTCAAAAAGTGATGTAATCGGTTATAAACTACTCCGACGGCATTATTGGCCATTTGAGTCAGGTTTTTCCTCTCACTTTCCCCTAATAATCCTCCTAAATATTGTCTGAAGCCGTTTTTTTGCGCTTCGTTTTTGAAGCAATTGTCAAACCGCCGACACCATCGGTCAAAGCATGGGGGCATTGCGGCTGGGGTTGTCTCTTTCATCGCTGATCTTTCAACGTAAAGTGCTTACTCTTTAACAATTATACTCGATTTGATCTTTATTTGGCGTTTAAGTCCCACTAACACAACTCCGGCAATCACAGCCGCAGCGGTATAATAACCACTAGAAAAAAACTCATTTGCTTGTTCAAACTGAGAATCAAAAACTTCGGCTTGAACCAGTGTTTTAAGAGACGAGAGATAACCACCCTCAAAATCTTCTTTTGCTGCCAAAAATACCGCTTTAAATGCCTTAAACATCCCATAAGTTGTATGCCCGTTCTCTTTCCGCTCAAATTGTTTAAAGTACTGAGAATCTTCACCACAAAGTTTAGACAATAAGTTTCTTACTTTTACCTTCCAGCTTAAAAGTAAGTAGCTATCGATAAATTCACCAGTGCCAATTATCTCTCTTTGGAGAACTTTTTTAGAAGATTCTAATTGGGATGCTTGCTCATCTAGTTCTTCAAATCGCCGCTTAAAAACGGCTCTTCGGGACTTGTTATGGTTCGATAGGGGGGCATAAATCGACTCAATCCTTATCTGGCAAGAGATTTAATTGATTAGTTCGCTCCAGATCGCAAACAATTGACAAAAATTGCGGCAATGTCTGTCTCTATAAAGGTTTCATTCTTTATAACCCCGTCCATTGCATAAGACAAACCAAAGAACCTAGCATTTTTACCAAGCAACATTTTATACTAAACCCGCTTAAGTTTCTGCGTTTCATGCGGCCAAGAAAGTAACAGACTCTCGAATCACTTCTTGTCCTTGCAGTTGCTCTTCAGCTAATATACGATTAGCTTCTAAGACTAGCTCAATTGCTTCCTCTAAATTGCTTCTAGTTTCTTCTAGAGTCTCTCCTTGAGTATTAGCTTCTGGCAATTCTTCGACAAAACCAATATAGCCTTCGGGAACTTTCTGGAATATTTTTGTTAGTTTTAGTTGCATGATTTACCTCAGAATTTTGGCTCTTCGTTACTTGTTATGGTTCGATAGGGGGGCATAAATCGACTAAATCCTTATCTGGCAAGAGACTTAATTGATTAGTTCGCTCTAGATAAAAAACAATTGACAAAAATCGCTAAATGCCTTTCTATATAAG
>NZ_JAPZQJ010000378.1:0-9058 GCF_027530405.1 Microcystis sp. LE19-41.2A
ACACATTTGTTACGGATGAATTGAGCAGTACGAATAGCATCGTCTATGGCTTGATACTGTTGAGTTTTAGCTTTAACTTTAAACTCTAAGACAAACATTTTACGCAGGGGGGACTTAGACAAAATCAGTATAGCACAATAACAGTTAAGTTAACAAGATATAGTTTAAAAAGCCGTCCTAAAAGGACGGGGCTTTAACCCAAAATTTCGGTAAATAGGGTTTGCGGCAAAAAGTTTTTCCTGGGGGCAGGGTGTGGGGTGTGGGGTGTAGGGTGTAGGGTTTTACCCATTTTCAGGTGGTCAATTACCTAATTTTCAGGGAAAAAGTCCAGGAATTTTCCCCCCGCTCACTCCAATGGCTGGTACTTTTGGATTTCAAAAAGGTCTCAAAGTATTATCGAACAATGTTTTTAGATTTATTCAGCCAGCCCTAGGGCTGGCTGAATAAATGTGAAATGTAGGCAAAGTAAGGGTTTTGGGGCTTTACGAGCGAAACAGGTGCAAGATTTTGAGAGAATCATGTTTCAAAACCTTACATCTTCATCGGCCCGCGTCCTGTAGGGGCGAAGCATTCGGGCATAACCTATCGCTGAAACCCTAGATTTCCTATCCGAATGCTTCGCCCCTACTTTTTGCCGCAAACCCTATTTAGAAGGGATAGATTTAGAAAATCTATCCCTTTCCCTTAATTCAAGAACGATTATCGCGATTAACTTTTCTGATTAACCAATAACTTGCCGCTAAAGCTAAGGTTCCCACGGTGAGGGCAATTAAATCATCTTTACTGTATTTATTGGGATCAAAAATAATAATTTTTCGAGAGATGGCAATTAAAGCCGTAACTACGACTAATTCAACCTGTACGATGTGTTTTCTTAAGTAAGCAGTGACGTTTTCTAATAACTCTAAAGCGATCAAAATATTGAGAAATAATCCGAAGATTTCAATTAAAGTTTTACTAAAAAAACCGACGGGTTCCGTAGTAAATAGGTCTTTGATTAGGATAACTACTAAATCATAAAGAGAAACAATAATAACAACAATTAAGGCTACGGATAAAACCTTAGAAACTATGTTTTCGATGATATGAATCGACTTCATGAAATCTTCATCGCGCCATTGTTGACCAAAATTGATAAGTAGTTTCCGTATCTGTTTGAGCATGATCGATTAAGTAAAAAGTAAAAATTATTATTGTATTTGACTGCTAATTGTTCTATTTAGTTAACAAGTAAGTATATCCCCCCTTAATCCCCCCTTTATAAGGGGAGTATCTGACAATGTTTAACATCTAAGTGGGTGGGTGGAATTAAATATAAAATGAACGTAGGTTGGGTTGAAGCATGAAACCCAACGCCCGCATGGGTTACGCTACCGCTAACCCATCCTACAAATAATTGTGCCTACCTACTTACCTAGTTAGAGATAATTTTACTTGAAGAAGGCTTCCCCAGAAAAAAAATCTAGGTGCGATCGCTGTTAAGTCAACCGCACCCCAAACTAATACAAATGCTCACATCTAGCTAACATCATCGTGAGCGAAACGATTATAGAGGAAGTCGAGGGCATAGTTACGCAGACGATAATATTCAGGATCCTCCATAATTCTCTCCCGATCGCGGGGACGGGGGAAATGAATATTCATCACTTCGCCGATTTTCGCTTCTGGTCCATTGGTCATCATTACCAGCTTATCAGCGAGGAAAAGGGCCTCATCGATATCGTGGGTGATCATCAACACCGTACAGCGTTTATCTTGCCAGATTTTCAGCAATTCTTCCTGTAATTCCTCTTTGGTAATCGCATCCAAAGCGCCGAAAGGTTCATCGAGAATTAATACTTCTGGACGGATAGAAAGGGCCCGGGCGATCGAAACCCGTTGTTTCATCCCCCCGGAGATTTGGGGAGGGGTTTTGTCCATAGCTTCGGTTAAACCCACCATCGCTAAATGTTCCCGCACGATCGAGCGTTTTTGTGCCTCTGGAGCATTGGGAGACACCGCATCTACCGCGAGATAGACATTTTCAAAAACGCTTAACCAAGGCAATAAAGCATAGTTTTGAAACACTACCATGCGATCGGGCCCGGGTTTAGTAATTTTCTTACCGTTAACTTTAACGATGCCATCGGTGGGAGAAGAAAAACCCGACACCATATTTAATAGGGTCGATTTACCGCAACCGGAGTGACCGATCACACAGATAAATTCACCTTCATTGATGCTGAGATTAACATCCTTAAGGACGGTGTAGGGGCCTCTAGCAGTGGGATAAACCTTAGAAACTCCTTCAATGGTGACAAAAGCTTCTTTACTGGGGGTCTGGGTTGCTCGGTTAACGGTGTCGGTGGTAGTGTACATGATTAGTCTTTGGGGGAAATTAGTTAATAGGAGCAATGGCTGGGGATAATTGGCTAGGAATTATCCCCTTAGTCGATTTTTAGGCAATTTTGCGAGATTCACTGGCACTAGGACGAGCATCAATAGCCACTTCGGCCATGGTGACGTTTTGTTTGATCTCTAAACTATTGAGATAACCGATAGGATCCTCGGCATCAAACTCGATACCATCGAATAAAAGGATCGGTGTGCGACGATATTTAATATCCCCTAGACCCAATTCCCGGGCCGCGGTACTAAAGACACCCACCCGACAGACGCGTTCGAGAATTTCTACCCAGTTACGGGGGAAAGGAATGTGGCCCCAGCGCGCCATTTGGGTCATCATCCAGAGGTGTTCGGTACGACTGGGACGATTGACTCCATCCCCAAAGAACAGATGGTGTGCATATTCTTTCATCGGTTGATCGAGACTGCACGCGTAGGAGTTAGGATCACCCAGTTGGATATAATCGATATTGGTACTAAGATACTGACGACTGGCGAGGATTTGACGAATTTCTTCCTGATTCCCTTCCTCGGCACAGTAGCGACAACCTTCCAGCAGTGCTTTAACTAAAGCGACGTGGGTATTAGGGTATTTATTGGCCCAATCTTCCCGGACTCCCAGGGCCTTACCCGGGTGGCCCTGCCAGATTTCTAAGTCGGTAGCGACGGTGTAACCTATGCCTTCCATGGCGGCCCGTAGGTTCCAGGGTTCACCGACACAGTAACCGTCAATACTACCGGTTTTCAGGTCGGCTACCATTTGGGCCGGGGGAATAGTTTCGAGGTGAACGTCTTGATCGGGGTCAATACCAGAGGCCGCTAACCAGTAACGCAGGAGCAAATTGTGCATCGAGGAGGGGTGAACAATGCCAAAAATATGGCGCTGTTCCCGCGATTCCAATAGCATCTGTTTTAAAGCGTTACCGTCAATCACTCCCTCGTCATAGAAGCGTTTAGCGAGGGTGACACCGTTACCGTTACGAGTCATAGTCAGGGCGCTGACAATCGGCAAAGGTTGCTCCTGATAACCACCGACGGTTAACCAGGTGGGCATTCCCGAAGGCATTTGCGCCCCGTCGAGGAATCCCCCTGCGATCCCGTCCACAATGCCTCGCCAACTGGTTTCCCGGACCAAATTCACCTCATCTAGACCATGTTTAGTGAAGAATCCCTTTTCTTTGGCCACTGCTAGGGGCGCGCAAGCGGTGAGGGGAACAAAACCGATTTCTAGATTGACTTTTTCTAAACCGTGACGGGCAATTACTTCGACTTTGCGGGCGCGCAGTTTTTTGATCCGTTTTTGTTGGTTGAGGAAATAGATAATCTCGCTCCGGAGACTGTAGTAACTGGGGTGTTCTACCACTTCCATGCGTTTGCGGGGACGGGGGATATCCACTTCCAAAATACCGCCAATTTTTGAGCCGGGGCCGTTGGTGAGCATGACGATGCGATCGGATAATAGCACCGCTTCATCCACATCGTGCGTCACCATTACCGAGGTCATTTCGTATTCTTCGCACAGCTGCATTAACTGTTCCTGTAGATTACCTCTAGTCAGGGCATCTAACGCGCCAAAGGGTTCGTCTAAAAGGAGGACTTTCGGACGGATGGCTAGGGCGCGAGCGATCGCTACCCGTTGTTTCATCCCCCCCGATAATTCGTTGGGACGTTTATCCACTGCATGACGAAGATTGACCAGATCGATATATTTTTCGACTTCAGCTTTTCTTTCTTCTTCTGATAGTTGGGTGAGAACTTGATCGACGGCCAGAGTAATATTTTCTTTGACAGTTAACCAGGGCAAAAGGGAATAGTTTTGGAAAACTACCATGCGATCTGGTCCCGGTTTTTTAATGCTTTGACCTTGCAAAGTCACCACTCCTTCCGTGGGCAAATCTAAACCAGCAATCATGTTTAAGAGGGTAGATTTTCCGCAACCAGAGTGACCGATGAGGGAGATAAATTCCCCTTTTTTTATCTGTAAATCGATCCCTTTCAAGGCCACATATTCACCGCCACCACTAAGGGGGAATACTTTATCAATGTTATCGACAGCGACAAACAAACTCATAGTTTTTTCTCCTTAAATTGGCTCAAGTTTCAGTTATTTGAAAATGGGAAAAGTTTCCCCATTTATTCCCTATTGACGAACGATTTGATTTTGCAACCAAGCCATAAAGCGATCGAGTAATAAACCCACACCACCGATATAAAACAGCGCGAGAATAATATCGCTGATGTAGTTATTTTGGTAGGCATCCCAGATAAAGAAACCGATACCGACGATACCCGACATAACGATTTCAGCTGCGATAATCGCTAACCAAGCTAAACCGATCGCAATTCTCAAACCAGTGAAGATGTAGGGAAGTGCCGAGGGAATTAATATCTTGAAGAAGAATTTTTTGCTGGACAATTGCAAGACTTGTTTAACGTTGATATAGTCTTGGGGAATTTGTTGGACACCGACGGTGGTATTAATCAAAATCGGCCAAACTGCGGTAATAAAGATAACGAATAAAGCAGCCGGTTGGTTTTGTTGTAAAGCGGCCAAAGATAGGGGAACCCAAGCAAGAGGAGGAACTGTTCTCAGGAATTGGAAAAGGGGATCGAGGGCCTTATTTAAGAAAGAATTTAAACCGACCATAATCCCAACGCCAATACCCACCACTGCGGCTAAAGAATAACCGATTAATACCCGTTGCAGACTGGCTAAAGTTTGCCAGAATAGTCCTTTATCAATGCCCCCACGATCAAAGAAAGGATACATTAAATAGGTACGAGTCCGTTCATTGGTGATTAGGTCGGATGGGGGGGGTAATTTGATTAATCCCAGCATCGAGACTAATTGCCAAACAATCAGAAAACCCAAGGTACCGATAATAGGGGGAAGAATGTCTTGGGAATGTTTTTTCCAGAATTTACCGAAGTTGAAACCACCTTTACCTGTTCTGCTGACGCTACTTGCCATTTTGCCGTTTTCCTTTGTTGAAGATAAAGTTACTTGATTGGGGAGAGAAGAAAACACTTTTGGGATTAATAGACTAGATATTTTATGCCCCTAGCCTATCGAGAAAAGCTCGCTATTTTTTGATCTCCAAACTATCGAGATAAGCTTGGGGATTCGCAGGATCAAAAGTTTTGCCATCAAAGAATTTTTCGACACCGCGGGAGGTACTGGTGGGAATATCGGCCGCAGGAACTCCTAATTCTGTAGCTGCCGCTTTCCAAAGATCCTCGCGGTTAACTTTGTCGATTAATGCTGAGGCAGTGGTTAAAGTTTCTTTCGGCAAGAAACCCCAACGAACACTTTCGGTTAAAAACCAGAGATCATGACTCTTGTAGGGATAGGAAACGCTACCGGCGGGATCTTTCCAGTAGAAAACCCCTTTATTTTTGTCGGTGATTTCCGGTTTGCCGTCACCCATTTTCTGCATTCCTTTGAGGGGACCGGCGATAATTTCTTCTTTGAGGTTGAAATAAGCCGGTTTAGCGAGAATTGCCGCCGCTTCTGCCCGATTTGCCTCTTGATCGAGCCATTGCTGCGCTTCCATAATTCCTTTTAATAGGGCCTTGGTGGCTTTCGGGTTTTTATCCACCCAATCAGCGCGGATAGCGAGGTATTCTTCCGGGTGATAGGGCCAGATTTCTGCGGTTAAAGCTGACATAAAACCGATCTGATCAGCTACAATTCGCGCCGGCCAAGGATCGCCGGTACTAAACGCATCCATGGTTCCGGTTTTCATGTTGGCCACGGTTTGGGCGGCAGGAACCGCAATTAGGTTAATATCCGTATCGGGGTTAATACCACCGGCGGCTAACCAGTAACGAATCCAGAAGTCCTGATTAGCTTTCGGGAAAGTATAGGCAGCTTTGAAGGGAGTTCCCGTCGTTTTCATGCCGAGGATGTAATCTTTGGCGGGTTTTAGGTCTAAACCGATATTTTTGCCTTCGTGTTTACCTGCGATCGCAATTCCGTTACCCTGGGTGTTTAACTGCGCTAACACATACATGGGGACTTTAACGTTATTTTTGGTGATTAGTCCCTCGGAAATTAGGTAAGGCATGGGCATTTGCCACTGTCCCCCGTCAATTCCGCCCGCATCTGCCCCAATTTCGACGTTATCTCTAGCGGAACCCCAGTTTGCTTGTTTGGAGACTTCCACATCGGGCATCCCGTGTTTGGCGAAAAAGCCTTTTTCCTTGGCAATAATTAAGGGTGCAGCCTCAACGATAGGAATATAACCTAATTTAATTTTGGTGGTTTCGGGGGCCTCTCCGGGGGCCACCGCAACCGGAGAAGCAACCGGGGCAGCGGGCGCGGTGGTGGTGGTTCCACCCGTAGTGTCGGGGGGATTACCCACACAACCTTTGAGGACAACAGCCCCTGCCGCTGAAACTGCCGCTGTGGTTAAAAATTTCCGTCTCGAAAAATTTGACATAGAGTCCTCCTACCTGCTGCTAAAGCAAATATGTGTGCTGAATTATGGGTAAAGGAATCCCTCGCTAAACTTCCCTTCTAGCCTGTGCTATAGAAATTTAGCTATGGAATATTGAATCTCGATTGAACTTACTAAATAAGTCTAGCGGAATTTGGAAAAAATAATTAATCCGAGCGAGAATTTTATTTACAAAAATTTAATTCGATTGATAAGAATTAATTAAGACCATTGATATATCTAGCTTCTAGCCACTTAAAAAGGTTTCCGCAGGAGCGCCGGCGCAGGGGTGATGGGGTGATGGAAGTGGGGAGAAACAACAAAATGAGCCAAGGGTGAGTTTTAGGAATGCGGCTCCTTCCGGCTTGGTAGAATAGACAATATGCTTTCACCCCAAAGTAATGACCAGATCTAAAAAGCCGAAATCACCGAACTCCTCTGATTCGCCTACCTCTCCTTCCTTGGCTCTGTCTTCCCTACATTTTCGTCTCCAAGCTTTAGAGGAGGAGCATCAGTGGCTCCTCAAGCAGATTGGCAGAAAACGCAACGAACTGAAGAAATTCCTCGACCAGATGCGTTCCCTGGCGACGGAGATTTTTCAGAGAGGGCAACCCCTCTATCAAAAACTTACCGACCTCGACCGCGAAATACACGCCCTTTTTGACGAAATCCTCACTGCTAGAAAATTGGGGCAGCAGACAAAAAAAAGGATTCTCGGAATTTACGAGACACTTCAGTTAACGGGGGTGATTAGCCCGAAATTTGACGAAGGAGATGAAGAACTTGACGAACTTTTCGGAGACGAAGAACCAGAAGGATCATCAGAGCAATCCGCGCAGGATTTCTTCTCTGGGGGAGACTCCTACGGCCGTCACGATGATGGAACAGAGATATCACCTGAAAGCTCGCCTAAATCTCCTGAATCTAGACAAATACGCCGCACTTTCCTGAGAATGGCTGAGATTTTTCACCCCGACAAGGTTACGGATCCCGAAACTCGGATGCGTCACAACGAGATTATGAAGGAAGTCAACCGCGCCTATAAAGAGGGAGATATTGCCAGACTGCTGGAAATCGAACGACAGCATCAAATGGGGGACACTTTCGAGGTTGAAGGCTCATCGGAAAGCGACCTCAAACGACAGTGCGAGAGGGTTGAAACCAATAACGAACTACTCAAAAAGCAGTACGAGAACCTGAAGAGAGAACTGCGATCGGTGCGAAATACCCCGGAAGGCGAGATGGTGAGGGCCAGTCGCGCTTGTGAGAAGGATGGCATCGACCCGATTGAGCAAATGCTAGAGGAGATGAAATTACAAGTTCAATCCACCGAAAAAATCTATAATTTTGTCCGTGACTTCCGCGATAAAAAGATAACGGTTAAAGAGTTTCTGCGCGGACCGGTCAGGATGGGCAGAAGCCCGGAAGAGATGGAAGACATTCTTGATCAACTTCTGGAGCAACTTCGCGGAATCAGCCGTTAAAGAGAGAAAGCCAATATTTAGGGTATGCGGCAAAAAGTTTTTCGTGGGGGCAGGGTGTGGGGTTTTGCCTAATTTTTAAATCCGTTGAGTAACGCACAGAAAACGGGTTTCTCGGAGAAACCCGTTTTCTACTCATGCAAAAGACAAAAGGGGGAATAAATAATCAGTTTTTAATAACCAGATTTAGTATGATTTTTGATCTGCCCTAGAGTGTTGCTATCACCTTTGACAAAATCACTAATCGTACAAGTATCGAGTAAAACCAGCACTAAATCACCTCATCTTCTCTAGGTGGGGAAAGTTCCTCTCTATAAGCTTCAAAAACAATAGCATCACTTATACCTTGAAAATTAAGGATAGTTGACGACCATTGAGACTGTTCTTTTGTGGTAATTAAAAGCTGTATTGCTTCTCGAATCAAAGCATTCTGGGATTTGCCTGTAGAGCGAGATAAAGCCTGTAGTTGCTGACTTAATTCATCTTCCAGATAAAGATTGAAGTTCATAACTTAAATTAAGCAAATAAGTAGCTGGTTATAATTAAATGAAAAATGGACTTTAGGTTCGATCCCCCCTGCCCCCCTTGATAAGGGGGGTGCCGGTAGGCGGGGGGATCCCCCTTGATAAGGGGGGTGCCGGTAGGCGGGGGGATCCCCCTTGATAAGGGGGGTGCCGGTAGGCGGGGGGATCCCCCTTGATAAGGGGGGTGCCGGTAGGAGGGGGGATCCCCCTTGATAAGGTGGCAGATGAG
>NZ_JAPZQJ010000458.1:0-2228 GCF_027530405.1 Microcystis sp. LE19-41.2A
CCCGCCTATCGGCACCCCCCTTATCAAGGGGGATCCCCCCGCCTATCGGCACCCCCCTTATCAAGGGGGATCCCCCCGCCTATCGGCACCCCCCTTATCAAGGGGGGCAGGGGGGATCCGCACCCCCCTTATCAAGGGGGGCAGGGGGGATCCATCTTCAATTTAATTATAACTACTTACTTATCCCATTCAAATTGTTCCTCTTTTTTTCATTAACTCAACTACAATCGGATGCACGTTATACCAGAGATCGCCATTGCGGTATTCCAAAATATATAAACCATGCAGCAGATCTAGAAAATTTTGATCCTTGAGATCCTTCGGTTTTGACTTTTCATAAACAGTTTTAATAATTTCCTCATCTGCTGTACCGATACTTTCAGCAAAATCGAGACTAAGTTCTGTGATTGATTGTTCTAAAACAGCTTGATCAATTTTTAGGTTATTATCATCGGGATAACGACGAACAGATCGCAAACAAACCCGACAGCAATCATTAGTAATGCGAATTAATTCTCGTAACACTCCCCCACTATAAAGACAAATTTTTTCGAGGGTGTCAGGATCGATTAAAGCGGAATCGATGCGCTTAGTGATAATCTCGGTTAAAGTAGCAATAATTTGCGGATCGGGTATAGCATTAGGTGCATTAATTTCTCCCTGTTTAAAGAGTTTATATACAGGCATTTGCACGATCTGATCGTTGGTTTCTGTTTGGAGAGTTGCCTTTAAAGCTACCTCTCTTAAAGCGGCGATCGGAATAGTCATAATAATCCGAAAACCGGGCAACATAATCGCTTTAATATGGGATTGAAAAATATCCCTTACCTGTGCTAAGTCAATTTTATCAATGTCATCAACAATTACTAAGATTTTTTTCTGACTTTGGGACTCGATCGCACTAGCTATAATGTTAATTTGGGCAACTAAATCGGTAATTCTCCGCTCATATTTTTGTTTGATTTCCTCGCGAATAGTCGAATTAATCTTGAGAATTCCTTTAATGTGAGCTAGTAAAGCAGAAAAGTTAAAACCTGTTTCGATAGTGGCATCTGCTTGATTGGTTTCGGTGCGGATTTGTTCAGCAAACCATTGATAAAAGCTTTTTTTAATAGAATCTTTAATAGTTAAATTTTGGGCTTCCGCTTCTGACATCATCTGAACGGCGATCGAGAATAAAATATTAACATGATTTACGTCTGACATTTCGATCGTGTCTGAGATCGAGAAGAAAACAACAAAATAGCGATCATCTAACTTTCTTTTAAATTCGTAGAGTAGGGTTGACTTACCACAACCCCGATGTCCTGCTAGAATAATTTTTCCGTCTTCCGAAGGACTATCTTCGACCAATTGTTCTAATTCGTCGATAATTTCTGTGCCGTATTTAACAGCAAAACGCTGTAATTCTTTATCCGATCGCAGGGGTAAAAGTTCCAAATTGCGATAGGCTTCTCGAAAGGGTTCCAGTAAAGGACTAACCATGAGTAATTAAATTAGACTGTGTGTTGTGAAGATAATTAGCCACAAAGAAAACTAGAAAAAAATTAACTGATAACTGATAAGTAGTTATAATTAAATTGAAGATGGATCCCCCCTGCCCCCCTTGATAAGGGGGGTGCCGATAGGCGGGGGGATCCCCCTTGATAAGGGGGGTGCCGATAGGCGGGGGGATCCCCCTTGATAAGGGGGGTGCCGATAGGCGGGGGGATTCCCCTTGATAAGGGGGGTGCGGATCCCCCCTGCCCCCTTGATAAGGGGGGTGCCGATAGGCGGGGGGATCCCCCTTGATAAGGGAGGTGCGGATCACCCCTTGATCCCCCCTTGATAAGGGGGGTGCGGATCACCCCTTGATCCCCCCTTGATAAGGGTAGGGCTGTTTCATTCTCCCATCAGAATATCAAAAGTAAAAGCGATCACTGTCAGGTAAAATGAGAAGTGAACGCGAACTTTTGAAAGATATGTTGAGCTTAATAGAAAAACTAAAACAAGTCAAGGACTTTCGGAAAGATAAAGGAAAAAGACACCCTTTATGGATAGTATTAGTAGTAATAATACTGGGAACAATGCTAGGATACTCAGGTTAAAGAGAACTAGGAGAGTTTGCTAAAAATAATCGGCACAGGCTCAGTAAAGAATTTAACATAATTCCAGAAAGAGTCCCGTCCTATTCAACAATTAGAAGGGTAATGATGGGAGTTGACTGGCAGAGTTTGTTAAAAATGTTT
>NZ_JAPZQJ010000469.1:0-5443 GCF_027530405.1 Microcystis sp. LE19-41.2A
TGTCTTAACCCTTGTGGTAAAGGTACACAGCTAACTTCGTTTAAAAAGTCTAATTCTTCTTGTTTTTTCCAATCGGTCAACATTGAAGAAGTTTGAGCGTAGCCTACTCTTTCTTGCTTTTCGTACCAAGCTTGTGTTCTGAGATGGAGAGCTTTATTGTAAACTAATCTTACACATCCCAAAGTGCGCCGCAATAGCGACTCTTGTTCTGGTGTGGGGTAAAATCGGTAGCGATAGCTTTTCCATATCTCGCATTCTAGCATATATCGTGTAAATGCGCTAATATTTAACGGTAAAGCCGTCGTAGAACGACGGGGTTTCAGACCCAAATTTTCGATGAACTGTCCCACCCCTATAGCCTCTTGAATGGCTATCTCTTGGTGTGAATTGGTTTTTAACTTAAACTCTATGACTCGCATTGACTCGACCTCTCAATGTGTTATGCTTATAATCTAGCAACTCATCGTACAAGGTGTCAAGGCGATGTCAGCTTTTCATCTCCGAGGTAAAACCGAGGGTTCCTTCAAGCTGACATTTTAGGTAAAAAGTTTTTTTGTAGAAAGCTAAGGGGATCAGATAACTATGAGCCAGATCACAAACACGGATAAGAGTCTTGAGGCGATGAAAAAGTTTGCCGAACAGTACGCTAAAGGTACAAATACTTACTTCTGTAGCGATCTCTCGGTGACAGCCGTAGTAATTGAGGGATTAGCGCGTCATAAGGACGAATTAGGCGCTCCTTTATGTCCCTGTCGTCACTACGAAGACAAAGAAGCGGAGGTAAAAAATACTTTCTGGAATTGTCCCTGTGTACCGATGCGGGAACGGAAAGAATGTCACTGTATGCTATTTATTACCCCCGATAACGAGTTTGCTGGGGAAGAACAGATAATTTCCCTCGACTATATCCAAGAAGTCCGCGAATCGATGAAGGGGCATTAGTTTAGGGTAATGACAGCCACCGCTTTTGGCCAAGGAATCGACGAATTTAATCGCCAGCAATTCTATGCTTGTCATGATACCCTGGAGGCTTTGTGGATGGAGTCCACAGAGCCTGAAAAAACCTTTTATCAAGGCATTTTGCAGATTGCTGTCGCTTGTTACCATCTGGAAAATAATAACTGGCGCGGGGCGGTAATTCTTTTGGGAGAAGGGGTTAGACGTTTGCAACACTATCAACCCGATTACGAGGGGATCAACGTGACGCACTTGGTGGGGGAGAGTTTGGATCTATTAAACTTTTTACAGAATCTCGATCCCCAAGCTTTACCGGCAGTGCTAGAAGCGATGAAAAGCAATCAGGAACATCCTCATCCCCACCTCGATCGATCTATCTGTTCTCTGCCGAAAATCCTCAAAAGTCATCCCGTTCTCTAAAAAGCTAGATTAGTTAGTCAATACAATTACGTCTATAGGTGAGATTTCTATGAGAGCAAGATACGCAAAAATCAGAGGATGGCTAGTTGCCCTCGTTTCTGCTGGCTTAATCATGGGATTGGGCAATTCTCCCCTAGTCAAAGCACAGCAGAACATTGTACCAGGTAATGCCATGACAGTGCGATCGGATATTCAGGAGGCGAACTCAAAAACGGGGGTAATTACTGCTAGGGGTAACGTACAAGTGTTCTATCCCGCTCGCAAAATGCAGGCCACTTCCGCCCAAGCTCAGTATTTTAGCCGCGAACGTCGTTTAGTGATGACGGGTAACGTTTACGTTTTGCAGGAAGGCAACAGTATCCGCGCCGAAACGATGACTTATCTTGTCGATGAGGGCAGATTTATCGCTACTCCCCAAACCAGTCAGCAGGTGGAGTCAATTTATTTAGTCAAAGATAACGAAACTTCCCCCCAACCGGCTGCTTCTCCGACACCCGCACCCATACCTTCCCCTTCCCTCCCCGCTGCCCCAATTATTAACCCGCAGTGATAGTCAGGAGACAGGAGTCAGGAGTCAGGAGATTATTTTTAGTTATTCTTCCCACACCCTACACCCTACACCCCACACCCTACACCCTACACCCCACACCCCACACCCCACACCCTACACCCTACACCCCACCCCCCCACTTCCCCACTTCCCCAACACCCAACAGCCGATAAAGATGACTTTAGTATTAGAAAATATCCATAAATCCTACGGTAAAAGGCTCGTGGTTAACCGGGTGAGTATTACTGTTGCCCCGGGGGAAATTGTCGGGTTATTGGGGCCAAATGGTGCGGGAAAAACCACAACTTTTTATATCGCCACGGGATTAATTAAACCGAATCAAGGGCGCGTTTGGCTCGATCAAAAAGAAATTACCAAATTACCCCTTAATCAAAGGGCGCGTCTGGGTATTGGCTATCTGACGCAGCAGGCCAGTATTTTTCGTTATTTAACTGTATCAGAAAATATTCAGTTAGCCCTAGAACAGTCGGGGGTTCCCTTTTCCCAACGGGCAAATCGTCTCTATGATTTATTAAAAGAATTTCGCCTCGATAAGATTGTTCGCACTAAAGGAGCCTACGTTTCCGGAGGAGAAAGAAGAAGGACGGAATTAGCTCGCGCTTTAGCGGTGGGAGTCAACGGACCGAGATTTTTATTATTAGATGAACCTTTCGCCGGGGTGGATCCGATCGCCGTGTCCGAGATTCAAGCGATGATCGCCGGTTTAAGGGAGCGTCAGATGGGAATTTTAATTACCGATCACAATGTGCGAGAAACTTTGGCTATCACTAATCGGGCTTATATTATGCGCGAAGGGCAGATTTTAGCGGCGGGAAGTGGCGAAGAACTTTATAATAATCCTCTGGTGCGTCAGTATTATTTGGGTGATAATTTTTTCCGATAATTGTTATTAATAAAAATCGCTGCATCAGTTATATCATGAAAGTTGGCAATTGGCAAGGAAATTTAAGTAGAATACCCGGATTTAGCATCTTAGACCGCTATATTTTTGTCGAGTTATTATTGCCCTTTTTATTTGGTATGGGTTTATTCACTTCTTTGGGAGTGGCGATCGGTACTTTATTTGATTTAGTGCGACGGATTACTGAATCGGGTTTACCTTTTGCTTTGGCCTTAAAAATTCTCTTATTAAAAATGCCAGAGTTTATCGTTTTAGCCTTTCCCATGTCGATACTTTTAGCGGCTTTAATGGCCTACAGTCGTTTAGCCAGTGATAGCGAATTAATTGCTTTGAAAAGTATTGGAATTAGTGTTTATCGCCTAATAATTCCCGCCATTGTGCTAAGTTTAATAGTGACGGGATTAACCTACGTTTTTAATGATTATGTGGCTCCGGCTGCCAGTTATGAAGCTAATGCTACCATGACCAAAGCTCTGCGACCAAATCGCAAGTCTTTTATTGAAGATAATATTATTTATCCTGAATACGGCAAAGTGCGGCCACCGGATGGAGGGGAACCCCAAACGGTATTAAGAAGGTTATTTTATGCTGAAAGATTTAACGGTCAAGAAATGTTAGGTTTAACCATTCTCGATCGCACCCAACCGGAAGTTAATCAAATTATTACCTCAGAATCAGCTTCTTGGAATATTGAAAAAAATATCTGGGATTTTTATAACGGCACAATTTATCTAATTGATCCTAATGGTTCCTATCGTAATATTGTCCGCTTTCAACATCAACAATTAGCCCTACCGCGTACCCCGTTAGATTTAGCTTTTCGAGGCCGAGATGGTTCAGAAATGACCCTGAGACAAGCGCAGGAATACCTAAAAATACTGCAATTAAGCGGCAATCCTACCAAAATTAGAAAACTACAGGTTCAAATCGAGCAGAAAATATCTTTACCCTTTGTTTGTTTGGTTTTTGGGATGATTGGGGCAGCCTTGGGATTACGTCCCCAAAATTCTAATAAAGCCACCAGTTTCGGTATTTGTATTGTCCTAATTTTCTCCTATTATCTCCTATCTTTTGTCACCAGTTCCTTAGGCATTGGCGGAGTTTTAACCCCCTTGATGGCCGCTTGGTTGCCCAATATTTTAGGATTAACTGCTGGGGGAATTTTGTTAATTCAATCAGCTAAGTAATCGAGGGTTAGCGGTGGGAATAAAAATTGATAATCATCAAATTTCTAGGGCTAATTTGTATAAACGACTGCGGGATAAATTAGTAACCTGTGCTAATTGTCTGCTGGCTTGCGATCGATTAACTCCTCCTTCGATAATTTGTTTTAATTCCTGTTTTAATTCCTCGTCGGATAATTGGATATTATCGGCCTGATCGTTGCCCATAACTACGATTGTAAATTCCCCTTTAGGAGTTTTATTCTCCTGATATAAATTAATCGCCTCGGCGATAGTTCCTCGCCAAATTTCTTCGTAAAGCTTGGTTAATTCTCGACCTAAAACTATCTTTCTCGTTGATCCGAAAGTTTCGCGTAAATCCTCCAAAGTCTTAATAAGTTTGTGGGGTGCTTCATAAAAAACCATCGTTCTCGTTTCAGTTTTTAAACCCTCTAAGCGCTCTTGTTTCAGCTTTTCCTTACCCGGAAGAAATCCTTCAAAACAGAATCTTTCCGTGGGTAATCCCGACACCGCTAAAGCAGTAATTACCGCCGTTACTCCGGGGATGGGAACCACTTCGATCTGAGCTTCTATACAAGCTTTAATTAACTCATAACCCGGGTCAGAAATCCCCGGCATTCCCGCATCAGTAACCAAAGCGATATCCTGACCTTGGCTGAGAATATTTAATAACTGATCGAGACGGGAAAGGCGATTATGTTCATGGTAACTAATTTGAGGGGTCGGAATATCAAAATGCTGTAATAATTTGCCCGTGTGTCTGGTATCTTCGGCAGCAATTAGAGAGACTTTTTTGAGAGTTGCCAGGGCCCGCAAAGTCAGATCGTCTAAATTGCCGATCGGCGTTCCCACCACATATAATTTACCGAGATTATTCATAAATTGGCTAAAAATAGGCTATTTAGTCGTATTTTCAGTGATCAGTAAACAGTAAACAGTAGGCTGATAACTGAAGACTGATCGCTTTTCTCTGTTCAGGGATCACTCAAATAGGGTAAAGTAGGTCAAGGTATGCTAACCCTGTTATTGCATTAATCTAGTCTAAGGAGAACGTCTTAGTAATGTTAACCCTAAAAATCGCCGTTTATATCGTTGTTTCCTTCTTTGTCTTACTTTTTATCTTTGGCTTCCTTTCCGGCGATCCTACCCGTAACCCCGGACGCAAAGACTTTGAGTAGAAGACAATTAACAAACTGGTTCTAGGGTAGAGGCACAGGGAACAAGTTATTAAACTTTCCCTGTCTCCCTAGAAATAATGATCATGGTAGTATCATCGGAAATTTTGGGTCTGAAACCCCGCCGTTCTAGGTTGGCTTTACGTTAGAATTAAAAGGCCAGTCTCGAAAACCAAGTGGACGGCGCAGCACCTTGAAAACTCGGCTTAGGGGGTTCCGACCAGAAAAGCTTGGC
>NZ_JAPZQJ010000072.1:0-4720 GCF_027530405.1 Microcystis sp. LE19-41.2A
ATGTACTACAAGAAGGATAATGCAAGGTTTTTGAACGTCCCAATCCTATTTTCGCAGCATGAACATCGGACTTTAACAGGTCAAAAGCTTTATTTTAAAAGGGTTTTACCATTATTCAGCCAACCCTATATACGCGGGCAGCTTATGAGAGAAAATAGTGACCAGCAGATTTCTAGTCAATAATTAGGGCTATTTTCCCCGTCACCGAACCAGTTTCTAGCAGTTGATGGGCGCTGATAGCTGCCGCTAAAGGGAAGGTTTGGGAGAGATGAATAGTTAACTTTTTCTCATCAATTAAACGCGCCCCTTGTCTGAGAATTTCTGTTTGATATTTTTGCGCTTCTGGCAGTCCCATCAAAGCCGGGGTTAACATTAATTCTAAACTAATCCGCAAATTGCGATCGCGCGCTTCCTTCCAGCTGCCCGTAGGTTCCAAAATCGTCACCATATCGCCGTACACTCGCACCGCTCGGCAAGTTTGGCCAAAAGTTTCCCCTCCCACCGTATCAAAAGCGACATCTACTCCTTTCCCTGCGGTTTGTTGAAGTATCGCCGAGACAAAATCGGTTTGTTTGTATAAAATCGGGTAATCTGCCCCTAATTGCCGCACTAAACGCTCTTTATCGCTATTTCCCACCGTCGTATAAACTTTAGCCCCCTTCAGTTTCGCCAATTGAATCGCGACATGACCAACACCCCCGGCCCCGCCATGGATAAGTACGCTTTGTCCCGACTGAAGACGGGCGCGATCATAGAGTGCTTCCCAAGCGGTGATTAAAACCAAAGGTACAGCGGCCGCCTCGGCAAAAGAAAGAGATTTCGGCTTGTGGGCCAGATAATCCGCCTCGATCAGGGCATATTCAGCATAATTTCCCGTGCCGGCCTTGCCCAGTCCGCCGTTACAAAAATACACTTCATCCCCGGGGCGAAAATCCTGCACCGCCGCCCCAACGGCCTCGACAATTCCCGCCCCGTCACAGCCCAAAATGGCCGGCATTTGCTCGGGGTAAAAAGTGCCGCGTTTACGAATTTTTGTATCAATAGGGTTGACACCAGCGGCTTTTAATGCTACTAAAACCTGATGCGGTTGACTAATTTTCGGGGTGGGGACTTCCTGAAGCTGTAGGACATCCACGGCGGTCATGAGGATAGCTTTCATTCTGTCTATTCGGGATTAACCCACATTAATGTCTGACCGAATTCTACCGGTTCACCGTTAGCGACGGCGATTTCGACGATTTGCCCGGCCACCTCCGCTTCGATTTCATTCATCAACTTCATCGCTTCGATGATACAGACCGTTTGTCCGACACGGATCCGATCGTTTTTTTCCACGAAAGAGGGTTCATCGGGAGCAGCAGCGCGATAAAAAGTGCCGACCATGGGAGAGGTAATCGCCAGCCATTTTTTATCCATAGCGGCGGCCACGGGTTCGGCAGTGGGGGTTTCTGGGACCGGGGTGGGACCTGCGGCTACCACTGGAGCGGCGACCGGGGCCGTCACCACCGGCAAGGGAGCGGGGAGAGGCCCAAGGGCAGTATTAACGGTTCCTTTGCGGATATTTAGCTCTAAATCTGCACTTTTCAGGCTAAATTCACTGATATCCGTTGCTGCCAATGTTTTGATCAGTTCTCGAATTTCGTTGTAATCAATAGTCACCGCTCTGAAATCCCCTCGCAAATAAAAAGCAACAAATCCAAATTCGCACCCACCAAACTATCGATTTTTCCCATCTAGCGGCTAAGTTTTGGGAAACAGGCTCAGAAACACTGGCTTTAGTCCTAAACCCGTCCCTAAGCCCTCATTTCTGGGCTTCTCATCACAATTATTCCCGTCCCAGATAGGAACCATCCCGAGTGTCCACTTTGATCCTTTCACCGATAGAAATAAACAGGGGAACCATCACCTGCGCTCCCGTTTCTACGATCGCCGGTTTCGTGCCACCGGTGGCCGTATCTCCCTTGACTCCTGGATCCGTATCGGTGATTTCCAAGATTACCGAAGTGGGCAATTCTATGTCTAACACTTGATCATTCCAAAAGAGAATATTGACTTCCATTCCTTCTTTCAGATACTTGGCTCGATCGCCCATTTGTACCGGGGTGAGAGTTGCTTCCTCAAAAGTCTCCATGTCCATGAAGACAAACTGATCGCCTTCTTTGTAGGTGTGCTGCATGGTACGCTTTTCGATCGTGGCCGAGGGTAAGGTTTCCCCCGCCCGGAACGTCCGTTCTACCACGTTGCCGGTCTGAACATTTTTTAACTTGGTTCGCACGAAGGCCGATCCCTTGCCCGGTTTAACGTGCAGGAATTCCACCACCCGCCAGACAGAGCCATCTATCTCGATGGTCGTACCGCTCCGAAAGTCGTTACTCGAAATCATGAAATGCTGTTTAGGCCAAGAAAGATCAACATTCCATTTTACATACTTCCTGTACCCGAAAAAACTTTTTTCCCGTCCGTACAGGTAAGGGGGAGGTGGGAGGTGGGGCAAGCAAGGGACAAAAGCTAATCACTTAAGTACCTAATAGCATTTTTCACCCTGAAACCTCGATTTTTAGTACAATATTACTGCAATATTGAAAGCAGTGAACGAGTAAACAGCGATGATCACCGGCGAATTAAAATCCCAAATAGATAGGGTCTGCTGAAAAAGTTTTTCGTGGGGGCAGGGTGTGGGGTGTGGGGTTTTACCGATTTTGAGGTAGTCAGTTACCTAATTTTCAGGGAAAAAGTACCTGAATTTTCCCCCGATCCCCGCAATGGCTGGCACTTTTTGAGGGGAAAAAAGTCTAAAAGTCTTATCCAACAAGGTTTTTAGATTTATTCAGCAGACCCTAGTTAAGACAGCTAAATTAGTCAATTTCACCCACAACGATGATCTTTTTTTTGTGTAGTTTTATTGCAAAAAAAAAGTTTTTTTGACAAAAAGCACAAAGTATGAATTAGGAAGTGGGGAAGTGGGAAGTGCGAAGTGGGGGAGAAGGGAGAATAAATAAAAATAATCTTCAGAATTCAG
Source organism: Microcystis sp. LE19-41.2A (assembly GCF_027530405.1). Classification (NCBI taxonomy): domain Bacteria; kingdom Bacillati; phylum Cyanobacteriota; class Cyanophyceae; order Chroococcales; family Microcystaceae; genus Microcystis; species Microcystis sp. LE19-41.2A. Next base: position 3,020 of record NZ_JAPZQJ010000072.1, read on the forward strand.
AGTTGAGAATTTATAATTCTGATCTGACAAAATTGGCAATAATTAGACAAAAGGATTGATTTCAGGGATATCCTCGAGCGAGGGTAAGTCTATTGGGCCCGATCGCTCTTGTCTAAGATAATAGGGACAATGAAGCTGACAATCGGGACGATGGGGAAAATCAACTAAATCATTTTCGTATGCCGATAGATAGCGATCGAGATCCTTCAATAAACGGCGCAAATCTCGCCCTGTCCGTTGGTGTAGTTTCCGATTATAGTTAAAAGTAATTTGTTCGGGGCTGCGGGGTAACTGCACAAACCAATAGGTCATCGATAAACTATCAAGAGGATAAGCAGAAGTTTCTCCCAAAACATACAGATAAAGTCTCGTCTGCCAATTTTTGGCTAGTTTGTCGGCATCGATCGGTTTTAAGTAGGTTTTCCAGTCAAAAATTACCGCTCGATCGCTCTCTAATAAAATTAAATCATAGATAACCGTTAATAAATAATTACCCACAGTTAAACTGCGACAATGTTCCGCTTCTCGATTGGTTTCTCCCGGATTTTGGGCAATTGCCGGGGCAGCCTTTAATAGGGCCGTTAAACAATGTTCTAACTGTTCATTTTCCCGTAATAAAGATGCGATCGGCAGCCCTAATTCCCGCTGCTGTAATAATAGGTGAAACTGACTGCCCCATTCTTGCCGCTGCAATTGCCCAGGGTCAGCTGGTGTGTTAAGTTCCTCTAGATAGACTTTTTGAAATCTCGGTGGACAGGTTTCCAATAGGTTTAAATGACCTTGGGCAAGACGGTAGATCTTAGGCATAATAGGATTATCGTGAATAAAACAGCAGTTAGCCTATTATCGAGAAAACGGGTTTCTTTGAGAAACTATTTAGAAACCCGTTTTCTTGTAATAAATGTTAATTTCTGTTACAGGGGTCTTGAAAAATTTGCACTTGTTGGGCTAAAACTGTTAGGAATAAACCTCTGCTGTTACCGTCATCACTTCTACCCTGTTGCCGATTATTCCTCCTGTTGAAGATGTTTTGTTCAATTTCGCTCAATCTGATGGTTTTTGGGCGAATTTAGAAACCGCTTTTGGCACAAGTTATGATGTGGTTAAGGCGACGCAATTACGACAACAGTGGCAAAGTCGAAATTTCAGTCAACTTCCCCCAATTGAGGTACTCAGTGATGAGGTTTTAGGGACGGCGAATGGTGCATATTCCAGTAGTAAGAATAAGATTTATCTATCAGCATCTTTTTTAAATACGGCTTCGTCAGCAGCGATAATTAACGTAATTTTAGAAGAAATTGGGCATTATGTGGATGCTCAAATTAATCAGGTGGATAGCGCGGGAGATGAGGGGCAATTTTTGCGGAGTTGGTGCAGGGAAATAGTCTGGATGTGGCAACCTTGGAGGTATTGAAAGCTGAGGATGATTCAAAGATAATTAATTTAAATGGGGAAGTAATTACAGTTGAACAGAATAAATTGCTTAAATCTGGCAAGATTATTGTTGCTAATGATGGACAGGGACTTTATGCTATTTACGATCCTAATTTTCAAGTCAATCTATACTTTAGACGTTCATAATCTGAGATTTATTAAACTTCTGAAATCGTAGAGTCAGCAAGGAATCCAGTTCTTTTTTATGTTTCAGATGGGCATCATTCAGACATTCATAAATAGCTGAAGAAAAGTCAGAAAAGTTCT
>NZ_JAPZQJ010000350.1:0-1033 GCF_027530405.1 Microcystis sp. LE19-41.2A
CCATTGGAGGGATCGGGGGTAAAATTCAGGTACTTTTTCCCTGAAAATTAGGTAACTGACTACCTCAAAATCGGTAAAACCCTACACCCCACACCCCACACCCCACACCCTGCCCCCACCAACAAACTTTTTCAGCAGACCTTATCTATCAACCAATATCCCCCCGAGGCCATCTTCCCGTGGAACAGGCTAGAAGCCTGTTTTAGATTAGGTACAATTAATGATACGATCGGTGCGTTACGGCGGCGTGTTAATTTTGGTTTTTTGACCGAATTGGTAGCCGCCTAACGCACCCTACATTTTACGATTAATCAAAAAATTCGCTGAAAGAAAGGAGCATAAATTGGACGCTTACCTACAAAGCAATGTATAAATTTCTGGAACAAGGAGTCCATGGAGAAGTCTTGGATTTCCCTGGCGTGATTTCCTGGGGAAATGATCTAGCAACAGTACGCCGTTCCTTAGCCAGTGCGCTGGTGGACATGGCAGAAGTTAATATATCTAGGGGGGAATCTTTACCCTTGCCTAATGCGTTGTTAACAGACCCAGAAGCGGATTTAGAAGAACCAATTTATCTAATCTTTTCTGCATCAACCCATGTCCAAATTGTACCGACTTCGATCGCCTCATGAAGCGTCGAGATTTGTTGCGTTATCTCAGTCAACAGGGTTGTCAATTGGTACGAGAAGGAAGTGAACATTCCATCTGGGAAAATCCACCCAATGGTCGGCGTACAGCCATCCCTCGACATCGAGAAATTGTCGAGGGATGGCTGTGAGAATTTTTCGTCAGTTGGACATACCAGAACCTTGAACACAAGCGGCGATCGCTCTGATCACATGAGCTACTTTATCATTCTGCCTCAAAATTGTTTTTTTATTGGTCGGCAATAATGGTTCTTCGTTACTTGGTATGATTCGATCAGGGGGCATAAATCGACTAAATCCTTATAGGGCAAGAGACTCAATTGATTAGCTCGTTCTAGATAGAAAACAATTGGCCAAAATCGAAGCAATGTCTTTCTGTGTAAGGG
>NZ_JAPZQJ010000172.1:0-12340 GCF_027530405.1 Microcystis sp. LE19-41.2A
AACTGATAACTGATAACTGATAACTGATAACTGATAACTGATAACTGATAACTGATAACTGATAACTGATAACTGATAACTGATAACTGATAACTGATAACTGATAACTGATAACTGAATTAAGCCATAACCATACCACCATCGACGTTAAAGACTTGACCAGTGATATAAATAGCGGCGGGATCGGCGGCTAAAAAACGCACCATTCCGGCAACTTCTTCTGGTTTTCCATAACGGGAGAGGGGGATATATTTGAGAATTTCATCTGCTTTGAGGTCATGAGTCATATCGGTTTCAATAAAGCCGGGGGCCACGGCATTAACAGTGATGCCTCGACTGGCAAATTCTTTGGCTAAAGTTTTCGTTAAACCGATAACACCAGCTTTAGCGGCGCTGTAATTAGATTGACCCGGATTACCCATCAAACCGGATACAGAAGTGATGTTAATTATGCGGCCGCTTTTCTGTTTTAACATCAATTTACTGACGCCGCGAGTGCAGAGAAAAACTCCGGTTAAATTGAGATCGATGACCGCTTGCCAGTCTTCTAATTTCATTCTTAACATTAGGGTATCCCGGGCAATACCGGCATTATTAACTAAGACATCAATATGACCGAATTTTTCCTTGGTACTATCCACTAAATTATCCACTTCTTCGCTTTTAGCCACATCTGCTTGTAGAGCTATTGCCTTTCCCCCAGCCGCGGTAATTTCTTCGACAACGGCATCGGCAGCACTGCTAGATTTAGCATAGTTCACCACTACAGTAGCACCCTGGCTGGCTAATTCCAAGGCGATCGCTTTACCGATCCCTCGCGAGGCCCCGGTTACTATGGCTACTTTGTCTTGTAAATGCTGGCATTCTGCGGGTAATAGTTTCATAATTTTCTGCATTCCCCAAATAATCGTCAAATCTCAAGAGAAAACTCTGTACTGATAACTTTGCTCAAAACACTTCATTATCTCACAAGCGGGTTAATCTGACCGCAGCAATGCTCAAGTGCGATCGCTATGTCCCCACTTTCCTCTATAGTATCAGGGAGAATTGGCCGCCACTAATTGATCGAGTTGTTGCTGCATCAAATAACAGACTTTCTCATAACATTCGCGTACATAACGGCGGTCCCGGGCTGCTTTTTTGCCGTAACGTTCAAAAATAATTGGGGGACAAACCCGCGTCTGTATCGATACGGGTAAGGGAATATTCGGCAAGGGACCGATAGCTAGTCCCCAGGGTAAACCGAAATAGATGGGACAGGTCCCGGGGTCAATACCGAAAGGCCAAGGCATACCCTGTTTATGCAATTCTTTTAATTGAGGATAAATATCTTCGAGGACAAACAGAGTCGAGTGAGCGCCGTGGGAAATGGCGGGAATAATCGGCACTTCGTACTGTAAAGCTAGTTTAACAAAAGCTTGATTACCGGCAAAATGAATTTTATTTCTTAAACTGTGGGGACGGAAAACATCCGTAGCACCTCCCGGATAAATGAGGACACTAGCGCCACTATTTAAAGCAGCGATCGCCATTTTGGGATGGGCATGAACGGCCCCCATTTGGGCTGCTAGACTAGCTTGGGGTGGAAAAAATCGCCAGACTCGCGAATCCATCAAACCATAGACTAAGCGATCGCTGCCAAAGCGTTGAAACCAATCATACATCATCATAAACATATCGGGAGCCGCTAAACCGCCGTTGTGGGAGCCGATGAATAATACCTGTCCTGAGGGGGGAATATTTTCCCAACCATCGGTTTTAACCCGAAAATAATGGTGATAAAACCAATCCAGAAGGGGGACAAATTTTTCGATCACTTGCGGATCCCGATCCTCTAATGACCAACCGGTGAGGGTATCAACAGGGGCCTTGGCTGCTTGTAGGGATAATTCGGCAAAAGTGGCCGTAGATGAGACAAAAGAGCTAAAAATCTGCATTGATGCCAAGTTGATAATTTAATCGCACCTTATTATCGCAAATTTCGGTTAAAAAACCCATCGTTTTAGAACGGCTTTCCTCGATAATTCTATCATTTTTAATGTCTAATCTTCACAGTGGAACCAATTTTTATCTAATAATTGCTCTAAACTGTAAGGACATTCTGAGGGAAAATCGCCAGAAAAACCAGTTTTTTGTTGAACATAATCGAAAGCATCCTGATAGATTATCGGTAATTCCTCAGCTAAATAATTCTGTAAATTCGTCGTTAAACATTTTCTTAATTGCGTGCGAACACTGATAATTTCCGCTCGCCAATGATTCCCATTTATTTCGGCTTCTGTTGTCCAATATTGTAAAAGTAATAAATGCCTGATTACTTGTTCAAGTAAGCTACTGACTCGGTTTTTATCTCTTTTACTCAAGCTTTCTAATTCCTCAATTAAATGGATTACATCTAATTCATCTAAGCGATTTTCCTTGAGGAGTTTTATTGTTTCCTCTAACCAAAGATGTTGATCAATTTCGTAAAGTAGGGGCAGGGTTTCTCCTCCCTCTACTTGCCAGGGATTCTGATTTAAAGTTTTCATTGGGTTGTTGGCGGTTTTTAATAGGAAATAAGCACCCTCATATATATATTAGGCCACTTTCTCCTAATTTTGATATTGACACGGGAAAAATCACCGCCCCGCTAATTCTCGTTTATAGGATCATTGGTGCATAGCCAATTTTGTAGGGTGCGTTAACGTAGTGTAACGCACGTCTTTACTGACTCAAGCTGTTAAAATATGTCGGATGAATTAAAGATTGGGTTTAATTTATAACTCTACCCAATTCTCTAAACTTAATCCTTCAACCCTCAATAAATCACCGTCATTAGAAACAACAATTAAACTTTTAACTATAGCAGTAGCAGCAATTAAAATATCTTCTGTTTGTATGGGTAATCCTCTTAATCTAAGATGAGCATGAATTTCGGCTGCTTTTTATAAAATAGCTAAATCATCTAATAAAATAATTTGATAATCCTGACAAAGTTGGTTAAATCTTTCTCTTTGTTTAGGTGCAGCAACTGCCAAAAATCCCCTCTTAATTTCAAAATAAGTAATGCAACTGATAAAGATACTTTTTCTTTGAGCTTTGACATCTTCAATTTTTTGATAAATTTCAAGATTACGCTTAATGATCAAAGAGACGATATTAGTATCTAACAAATAACTCATAATTACCTATTTACGCTTAATTGCTTCATCGAAAATAGCCATTTGTTCAGGAGTAAAATCGCCGCCAATTTTTGACAGGATTTCTGTGGACATAATCAAGCTACAATGCTCTTTCAGTTCTGCCTCTGACATAGTGTTAAACTCCTCAAAAGGTAAATTTTTTTCAAATAATTCAACCAAATGTTTCACTATTTCTGAATAATTAAGTTCCTCTTTAAAGAAAGGACGGTCTTCCATTAAAATAGAAACAACTTGCTCAATTCTCTTAATCATCGATTTTTGTCTGACATCAGTTGATAACATATTTATGCCGCCAGTAAATTTTCAATAATATTTATCAACTGCCAATATATCAAGTTTCTCGTGGTTATGCAACATCGTGAGTTCGATCTCGAAGAGAAGAGAGCGGCATAACGGTGTCTTGAGTGGGATGTATGGCCATTCTCATCGGATGGTAGTTTCTGTCATGTCCGACCTGTTTGGGGTGAAGATGTCTTTATGGTTAAAAGACCGCAGGGGACGCACCTTGTCAGATGAGGACATATTACACTATCCTTATGATAGTAGTAACCTTAGCCGAAACCATGAGAACAATTAGTTTTAAAACCCGTGTAGGAGAAGATGGAACATTACAAATATCTTTACCGCCTGAACTTAAAAACACAGATTTAGAAGTCACCTTAGTTTATCAGCCAATATCTCTAAAAGAACAAGAAGAAAAAACTACATTTAGCCAATGGCAAGAAGGCTTTTTTGAAGAAGTAATTGGCGGTTGGGAAGGTGAATTATTAGTAAGAGAAAAACAGCCAGATTATGAGGAAAGAGCGCTCAAGAATGATTAAGGACAAAAATCAGCAAACCTATAGAGACCCTAGTATTGTCGGTTATTATGCCCAATTAACCGCACTACAGCCGGCAGAAAAGACAATTTTAACCCTGCTGCAAGAGCGTTTATCGACGATGAAAATGCTTGATTTAGGGGTAGGTGCGGGACGGACTACGAAGTATTTTGCCCCTCTTGTGGGAGAATATATCGGTGTTGATTATTCTACGGAAATGATCGCCGCTTGTCGTCAAAAATTCCCCCATTTAGTCTGGCAAGTGGCCGATGCTAGAAATCTAGAACAATTTGCGGATAATTATTTTGATTTTATTCTCTTTAGTTTTAATGGCATTGATTATATTTCCCATGCTGACCGTTTTCTAGTTTTAGAGGAAATTAGCCGCATCGGTAAAGCGGGTGGTTATTTTTGCTTTTCTAGTCATAATCTTCAGGGAATTATCCCAGAATTCGATTGGAAAAAAAAGATTAGTTTGAATCCTTTTAGTAGCTATGTCAATTTAGTCATCTGGGCGATTTTGCGGGCCTGTAATCCCTCTCTTAGCTACCAACAGTTATTGACTGCTGACTATGCAATTATTCGGGATGAACCCCATAATTTTCGTCTGCGAAATTATTACGCCACCCCCAAAGAACAATTAAGACAGTTAAGGTCTTACTTTCAAGAGATTAAAATTTATTCTTGGAAAACCGGTCAGGAAATTAAGAGCGAACAAGAGTTAAATACTAATCTTGATCATTGGCTTTATTATCTCTGTGTTCTTCCCTAATATTATCCCGCTTTTTTGGGGGATATTGAAGTAATGCTTGGGCAAGATAATGACCGGTGTAGGATTTTTCACATTTAGCCACGGTTTCCGGTGTTCCCACCGCGATTAATTCTCCTCCCTTGTCCCCTCCTTCCGGTCCCAAATCAATAATCCAATCGCTACAGCGAATCACGTCGAGATTATGTTCGATGACGATAATCGAATTACCTTTATCGACCAATCTTTGTAACACATCTAAGAGATGATGCACATCATAAAAAGATAACCCCGTAGTCGGTTCATCGATCAAATATAGGGTTTTTCCCGTGGCCCGTCGGGATAATTCGGCCGCTAATTTCACCCTTTGCGCTTCCCCACCGGATAAAGTGGGCGCGCTTTGACCGAGTTTACAGTATCCTAAACCCACATCCACGAGAGTTTGTAATCTGGTGGTGGCCCGGGGGACATTTTCAAAGACCTTTAATGCTTCCTCGATCGTCATATCTAAGACATCGGCGATCGAATAACCTTTATACTTAACCTGTAGGGTTTCCCGATTATAATGCGCCCCTTTACACACATCACACTGCACATAGACATCGGGGAGAAAATTCATCTCGATGACGTTTACTCCTTGGCCTAGGCAAGCTTCACAGCGTCCTCCTTTAACATTAAAAGAAAACTGCCCCGCTTTGTAACCTCTAGCTTTTGCTTCGATGGTTTCGGTGAAAATCTCGCGAATAATGTCAAAAACCCCCGTATAGGTGGCAGGATTTGACCGAGGAGTGCGTCCTATCGGTGATTGGTCGATGACAATTACTTTATCAACCGCGTCCAATCCTTCCACTTTCTCTAACTCTTTGGGGAAGGGAGTTAAACGGGTTAAATGATGTTGTAAAGCTGGATATAATAACTCATTAATTAGGGTAGATTTGCCCGAACCAGATACCCCCGTAATCGAGACTAATTTTCCTAAAGGAATCGTTACATCAATATTTCTTAGGTTATTTTGATGGCAATTTTTTAAGACTAAAGCATTACCATTCCCTTCCCTTCTTTGGGGGGGAGTTTCAATAACTTTGCGGCCCGATAAGTAGGCCCCTGTTATCGATTTTTTGGACTTTAAAAGGGTTTTAAAACTGCCTTGACAGATGATTTCTCCGCCATGAATCCCCGCTTTCGGACCGATATCGACCACATAATCGGCTGCCCGAATCGTTTCTTCATCGTGTTCGACGACAATTAAAGTATTACCTAAATCTCGCAATCTTTGCAGGGTTTCTAACAGTTTACTATTATCTCTTTGGTGTAATCCAATGCTAGGTTCATCGAGAACGTATAATACTCCCGTTAATCCCGAACCGATTTGAGTAGCTAATCTAATTCGTTGGGATTCTCCCCCGGATAAAGTCATCGCCGGTCGATCGAGGGTAAGATAATCTAATCCCACATCGATTAAAAATTGTAGTCTCGCTTTGATTTCTTTGAGGGCTAATTCCCCAATTAATGCTTGTCTTGGGGTTAAATGACAATCATTAATTCTCTGCAAACAATCCCGAATGGTAACTCCGGTAAAATCCGTGATCGTATATTGTCCTAAACGTACCGATAAAGCTTCCGGTTTTAATCTTTTTCCGTGACAAACTTCGCAGGTTTGGTTAACAATATATTTCTCTAGTCTTTGTTTAATAACTTCCGAGGTGGTTTCTTGATAATTCCTATCTAAGATATTGATAACTCCCGCAAATTCTCGATAGTAACCGCGACCAGTATCATAACGGTAATCATCTTCAAAATAGATCGGTTCTTTACTCCCATAGAGAATGATATCTTGCTGGGTTTTTGTTAGTTTCTGCCAAGGGGTTTGAATTTCAAAACCTAAAGCTTGCCCTAAACCGTAGAGGAGAGAAAGATAGTAGGAGTTATCCTTATCTGACCAGGGGGCAATAGCAGAATATACCGGTTGTTTTGGGTCTGGAATGACTAAATCTGCCGAAAATTTCCGTAAACTGCCCAATCCGTGACAGTTGGGACAAGCACCATAGGGAGAATTAAAAGAGAATAAACGGGGGGATAACTCTTCCATAACTGCCCCGTGTTCGGGACAGGCAAATTTTTCGGAAAAGATAATTTCTTTGGTAACTTCGGGATTATCTTCGTTATTCTCATCGAGAATTTCCACAATCGCTACACCATCGGAATGCTTTAAACAAGTGGTTAAAGAATCCACTAATCTTTCCTGTAAACCCTCTTTTTTGATCAGGCGATCGATAACAATTTCAAGATCATGAAGATGTTTTTTATCTAACTCGATGCCCTCGGATAATTCTACTACCTTGCCGTCAATCCGCACCCGGGCAAAGCCTTGGGAGGCCAAACTAGAGATTAATTGCTTATGGGTGCCTTTTTTGCCGCGAATTACTGGCGCTAAGATTTGAAATCGGGTTTTATCGGCTAATTCCATCACTCGATCGCACATTTGATCGATGGTTTGGGGGGCAATATTGCGATCGCAATGGGGACAATGGGGTTCACCGGCACGACCGAACAATAAACGCAAGTAATCGTAAATTTCCGTTACAGTTCCCACACTAGAACGGGGATTGTGGGAAGTGGATTTTTGGTCAATGGAAATAGCCGGACTTAAACCCTCGATCGCATCCACATCGGGTTTATCCAATTGTCCTAAAAATTGGCGCGCATAGGCGCTGAGGGACTCCACATAGCGGCGCTGTCCCTCGGCAAAAATAGTGTCGAAAGCGAGGGAAGATTTGCCCGATCCCGACACTCCCGTAAAAACAATCAACTGATTGCGGGGTAATTCGAGATCAACATTTTTGAGATTGTGTTGTCGGGCGCCACGGATACGGATCGAGTCAGTTTGAGCCATCGGATGGTGCCAAGTAGTCCTTAACAATAATAGCTTTGACGAATGGGTTTCAGCTACTAGAAAACCAGTCTTCTATCATATCAAAAGATTCTCGGGGTTAAACCGCTCTTTCGAGAAACTCGCGCATATCTTGATCGGCCGCAGGGCAACAGCCATGACTCGCTTCTTCTTCTAAATGGGCTAAAACTGGGCAATTAATCCGATAATCTGGTTCTTTTGACCGTTCTAGCCGCAATTCGTACACTTGTTTTTCCAGTTGTTCGATGCGGTCCACCAAGGCGCGAATAGCCACCGCTTCCGAGTCGGGTAAATCACCGTGTTCGAGGGGTTGCACCCGCGTCCCAGCGCGATAGATTAAACGACCGGGTACACCAACAACGGTACAATCGGCGGGAATATCGCGTAGGACCACAGAACCAGCACCGACGCGAACGTTATTACCCAGATAAATATTACCTAAAACCTTGGCCCCAGCGCCGACGACCACATTTTCCCCTAGAGTCGGGTGACGTTTACCGCTTTCTTTCCCCGTCCCTCCTAAAGTAACTCCCTGATAGATGAGGGCATAATCACCGATAATGGCGGTTTCTCCGATGACAACTCCCATGCCATGGTCGATAAAAACACCCTGACCAATTTGGGCGCCGGGGTGAATTTCGATACCAGTCAGAAAACGGGCAAGATGGGAAATTAAACGGGGAATAAAGGGAATCCCGATCTGATATAGCCAATGGGCGAAGCGATGGCACAGTAAAGCCTGTAATCCAGGATAACAAAACAGTACCTCTAACCAGTTGCGGGCAGCGGGGTCACGTTCAAAAATGATCTTGAAATCGGCTAGGAGAATAGATAACACGAGTCTTGATTCCATATTGATCGAGCTTATACTAAACCATGTTATCACTCCGGTAAATGAGCCGTTCAACTAAAAAGCGATCGAGGAACTCCTTCTCCTAGTTCGCTTTTACTGACCTTGGCCAAATTTTGAAGATATCCTTAATTTCTCTCTTGTTTAATCTTCCTTTAACTTGGGGCTGAAAAAATGCAATTGTTTAGCCTTTTTTTGCAGGTTTTCAGCTAAAAATATGATTCATCCTATCTATCGTCACCATTGGCAATTTTTATTAACCTTGCTGTCAATTGCTGGCAGTATCAATATTGTTACCGAATCTGCCTCAGCTTTAAATATCACCCGATTGAGCAGTCTTGGCAATAGTACAACTGCTGCTAATAACTTCGGGGCAGAAATCCCCGCTTATGACCCAGCTAGTCGAAAATTATTCGTGACCGGTCCCAATAATCGTCTAGATATTGCCGATATCAGCAATCCCGCTAGTCCAATTCGCTTACCCTCGATCGATCTTAGTCCCTACGGTGCAGGGGTTAACAGCGTTGCCATCAAAAATGGTATCGTGGCCGTGGCCATGGAAGCTAGTCAGATTACCAATAACGGCAGTGTGGTCTTTTTCAATACTAATGGTGTCTTTCAGAGTCAGGTTACTGTGGGTGCTTTACCAGATATGTTAACCTTTACTCCTGACGGTAATCGGGTTTTGGTCGCTAACGAAGGGGAAGCAAGAGGGGCGATCGATCCCAATGGTTCCGTTAGTATTATTGACCTTAGCACTGGTGTTCTCAATGCCACGGTCAACACTGCTACCTTTACCCGTTTTAATGGTCAAGAGAACACTTTAAGAAATCAGGGAGTCCGCATTTTCCCCGGTCAAACGGTTTCCCAAGATGTGGAACCAGAATACATCACCGTTTCCGACGATGGAACCACTGCATGGGTGTCTCTACAGGAAAATAATGCTGTTGCCGTAGTCGATGTTGCTAACGCTCAAGTCACCAGTATTGTACCCCTAGGAGCCAAAAATTTTAACGCACCAGGTAATGGTTTGGACCCTAGCGATCGAGATGGGGTAGTATTTGGAGGAGCGGCTAATTCCCCAGCAGTGAGAATTAATAATTGGCCGGTTTTTGGCTTATATCAACCGGATACGATCGCCACCGTTACCATCGCCGGACAAACCTATTTAATTACTGCCAACGAAGGGGATACTAGAGATGAGGCCAGACGAGTTTCTAGTTTAACCTTAGACCCCAATGTTTTTCCTAATGCCGCCGAATTGCAATTAGCCCAAAATCTCGGCCGTTTGGATGTTTCTAGCATCGACGGACGTAACGACCAAGGTCAATATAGTCAACTTTTTGCCTACGGTGGTCGTTCTTTTTCGATTTGGAATGTCACTAATGGACTGTCCCAAGTCTTCGATAGCGGCGATGATTTTGAACAAATTTTGGCGGCTTTTTCGGCAACTCCCCTAACTCCTAGTATCTTTAATTCCGATGGTACTCCTAGTAGTTTCGATAGTCGTAGCGATAACCGCGGCCCGGAACCGGAAGGTTTAGCCGTGGGAACTGTAGGCAATCGTCTCTATACTTTTGTGGGAATAGAAAGGGCTGGCGGTTTCATGGTTTATGATATCACCAACCCTAGTCATCCTTTCTTTGTTGATTATATCAACGATTGGCAATTAGGCGATATCTCTCCCGAAGGATTATTATTTATTCCCGCTGCCGATAGTCCCAATGGTACTCCCCTGTTAATTGTTGCCAATGAAGTCAGTCGTAATGTGGCGATTTATTCCGTGAAACCTGTCCCAGAACCTAGCGCAGTTTTAGGATTAGTAACCCTCGGACTAGCTGGCTATAGTTTGAAAAAAAGAGGGAATTCCCAATTAGAGCATTTAATTGATTAATGCTCATTCTTAATTCTCCTGAATCCTGACTACTGGCTCCTTACTCCTCACCTAAGGTCAGATTTTTGATTTTTGCAAGAAATCCATTAATCACATCCCGTAAAATGGTAGCGCCTCCGACCAATGGGGGCGTTTTCCCATTTGCCAATCCAAATGGGCTAAATCGAGGATATCGGGGGCATTTATGCCTAAATAACTGGGTGTGGCTAATCTTTGATAGGAAATAGTTAAGTTTTCTAAAGTGTGCTGCCATTGTTCTGGAGTCATCAGCCTATCAGCTAAATAAACCCGATTACCCCGATAGATGCCCACATACAATTTTCCCCTAGTTGCGGGCATTTCTAGGGCTAGATGGGTATCAAGGGGGTAAAAATCCCGTTGTGACCAAGCAAAGGCCGCTAAACTGGAGACGGTAAAAATCGGTAGCTGTAATTGTTGTGCTAGGGTTCTACCCGTGACTATACCGATGCGGGTACTGGTAAAGCTCCCCGGCCCCTTAGCGGTGGCTAGAAAGGCTAAATCAGCCCATTTTTGCGGGGCTAGGAACTGTTTTAGATAGGGGTGGAATAGGTTCGATAAGTCCCTGTCTAAGTCCCAAGTTTGTTGACGACTATCATCGCTGAAATTAGAGAGGGCCAGTCCTAGTTGGGGACTGCTGGTATGCAAGGCTAATCCATAGACAGGGGAAGACAAGTCAATCTTTCTGTATCAGTAAGTTTTTATGGGTCGCCTGGGATTCGAACCCAAGACCAATCGGTTAAAAGCCGAGTGCTCTACCGCTGAGCTAGCGACCCGTTTCGTGTTCTGCACACGATTCATCAATATAACATCTTATCTGGGCTAAGTCAAGGGGTAATTTAAATTTGATTGACTCGCATTTCCACGATCGCCTCACGGCTACTCTGGGGTTCCAGGTAGGTCAAATGTTCGCCTGTGTTGAGGGCGTTGCGGGGGGCGCTCCAGGGTTCGAGACAGATATAATTTTTATCTTTCAGAGTCCAAAAAACTATAGTTGTATAGAGATTATCGTAACTGAGGATAATTTGACGCTGATGATAGGAATCACTAAAACTACTTTGATGGCGAGTAATTTGCGGAAAAGCGGCATCAATTTCTTCGAGATTAAAGTCAAAGTTGCCGGAGTAGGAATGGAGGGTTTTCCTGCGTTGGTCGAGGTATTGGGAGGAGGGAATATCAAAAGATAATCGGGTTTTATCGGTGACTTGAAAATAGGGATGGAACCCGATAGAAAAGGGCATTTTTTCGGGTGAAAGATTAATAACTTTTTGGTGAATTTTGAGGCTGTTTCCTTGCAGTTGATATGTAAAGATTAATTGAAAATCAAAGGGATAGACTTGACGAGTTGCTTCATTACTGTTTAATTCTAGGGTTAAACTAGCGGCAGTTTCGGTGCTTTGTTTGCTCACTTGCCAGGGTAAATCACGAGCAAATCCGTGTTGTTTGAGGCTATAGTTTCGGCCTTGGTGTTGATAGGTATTATCGGGTAAGTTGCCGCAGATAGGGAATAAAATCGGGACTCCTCCTCGCACACTGAGGTTAGGATCTTTGAATCTTTCTCTGTCCAGATATAAAATATCTTCTCCGCAAATTTGCCAACGGGTGATGATTCCTCCCCTAGCGGGAACCACTTCCAGATAAGCGTCAGCTTCTTCATCCTTGAGACAATAGGTAAGATATTGATTTTGGTTTTGAGTGATCGTAAAAGTCATTTCAGTTATCAGTTATCAGTTATCAGTTATCAGTTATCAGTTATCAGTCATCAGTTATCAGTCATCAGTCATCAGTCATCAGTTATCAGTCATCAGTTATCAGTTATCGGTACAGCTGACTAAAAAGCTGATTGCTAACATAGAACGTAGGTTGGGTTGAAGCATGAAACCCAACACCCGCTCATGTTACGCTACCACTAACCCATC
>NZ_JAPZQJ010000193.1:0-1122 GCF_027530405.1 Microcystis sp. LE19-41.2A
AATCGAGAATTTGAAAATAAAGAAGAACTGGAAAAAGTAGTCAATCAGCTTTTAAATGAAGGGGGATTGATTATTAAATGGAGTAGAAAACTTAAAAATAAGGGTAATGCTGTCAATGTAACTTAAATGCGTAAAAGCTTATCATCGGGTAATTTTGAGAGGTTGCCAAGGGTTCTTTTTTTGACTTGATCTCCTTTTTAGCAAATATGATCCATCCCTGTCTATTAAGAAATATTACAATAAACATGGGTACGTTAAGAAAAGTTAACGGGTTTATCCATTGTAGTGACGAAAAAATTAACGGATTGACCGCAGGGATTGCCTATCAGCAATTCACAAACCGGGGGATTTTAATCGCTTTGGTTGTCGCTATTTTAGGAGGTGCGGCTAAACTTTTTGGTTTTTTCCCTCCCATTAATCTTTTGATAAAATTCCTTGTAAAAAAGCGGTAGTTTTTAAATCAATCCCTGTAATTGCCGTGCCGACAACTACCGAATATGCACCAACTTCTAGGGCTTTTTTTGCTTCTGTTGGAGTCGATATTCCTCCTTCACAGACAACAGGAACTGATAACTTATTAACTAATTCTTCTAGGAAAGAAAAACTCGGCGGTGGTAGATTTTTAGTTGCTTCTGTGTAACCGTAAAGAGTTGTACCGACAATATCAGCACCGGCTGCCACGGCATAAATAGCACTTTTGATCGAGTCTATATCTGCCATGACTAATTTACCAGTTTCCTGATGAATACGAGCGATAATTGTGGCTAAATTTTCATCATTAGGACGCTTTCTGGGGGTAGCATCCAAGGCAATTATATCGGCACCCGCATCGGCAATGGCGAGAGCATCTTGATATTTGGGAGTAATATATACCGAACAATCGGGATAATTGCGTTTCCAGAGTCCAATTATCGGTATATCCGGCAATTGTTGACGGGTGGCTTTCAGATGAGCGGGACTATCAATTCTTACCCCACAAGCACCCCTATCCACACAAGCATGAGCCATGGCGGCAATAATTACAGGATCGTGCAGAGACGACTCCACTGGCGCTTGACAGGAGACGATTAAACCCGATTTTAAGGTTTCTATTCTCATAAATTGGGGTGTGGGGTGTGGGGT
>NZ_JAPZQJ010000059.1:0-8239 GCF_027530405.1 Microcystis sp. LE19-41.2A
ATTTCCCTGACTCGGTGCATTGGTTTGGTTGGCTTTTCGGTGGTGATTAGTTCATCAGCTTGAATTTGCAGCGCAGCAGCAACATGAAGTGCATCCATCGCCGCTAAACCGTAAGTGCCAGCAATTTCATGACTCACTGCACCCTCCTCGACGTGCAGCAAGTTCTTGTTCTATTTCGTCTTCATTGAGCAGTTGCAATCCAGCTGCGATCGCCCGCTGTCGGATTTCCCATAACTTTTTGCTTAATGGTGTTTGGGGAATAAATTTAGCTTCTGGTGTTGTTTGTGACTCAGATTTAAGTATTTGAACAAATTGCCAAACTTTTTGTTGCTTTTCCGGGGTCAATTCTCGCCATTGTTCAAGTAGTTCTTCTTCTTTATCCATAAATACCTCGCTCTTAAATTACGCATTCCTCGAATCGTTGGCTGTCCAAGACATATTTGTGGATTAACTTTCGGCTCTTGTAGTAGATATGTATGGGTAGTTCAGGTGTTTTAGGTGGGAATTGGTTCACCCGGCCGCAAACTAGACCATTTACCGGTTTCGCGTAAAAAGCTTTCACAACCCACCACATCCCACTCCATTTCGATATAATCTTCCTTGGTGCGAATGTTAACGTTAATAGAAGGGTTCTTCGCTTCAAAGTCCGGTGTCTCGGTGAGATGACGTTCCTGATGTTGTGTTTCTACGGCATGATAGGTGAGACAGCGATCAACAAAATAGCAGTTAATACAAATACACATAGGTTTAACTCTATAGGTCTTTTCCGTTAATCTAGCTCAGTCTCTCCCCAAATAGGGCCGGTAAAAATTATATTTTTGTAAATTGCTCTTCTCGATGTCTTGTCAAAAAAACCTAGATAGTTTAGTTAAAGAAGTTTTTGCGATTAATCGGCAAGAATTGCCAGAAAATGCTTATTTAGTCGGTGGTGCTGTGCGAGACGCTTTATTAAACCGTCAGAAAGACTATATTGACCTAGATTTTGTGGTTCCCGAAAAAGCGATCGAAATTGCCCAAACTATTGCCCATCAGTATAAAGCCGGTTTTGTGGTTTTAGATGCGGTTCGTCAAATTGCTCGCGTCGTTTTTCCCCAGGGTACTCTTGATTTCGCACAACAGGAGGGAGAATCTCTAGAAATAGACCTAAAAAGACGGGATTTCACCGTTAATGCTCTCGCTTATAATCTCCACACCCAAGAAATTTTCGATCCTTTAGGGGGATTAAAAGATTTAGGCTGCCAATCCCTGCGGATGATTTCCCGCGAAAATCTCCAGGATGATCCCCTAAGATTATTAAGGGCCTATCGACAAGCGGCTCAATTGGACTTTGAGATCGAACCCCATACCCGTGCAACTATTCGTTCTCTTGCCCCTTTATTACACCGTGTAGCCGCCGAAAGGGTGCAATCCGAGTTGAATTACCTTTTGCTCAATTCCCGTGGCAATAAATGGCTAAAAAGTGCTTGGGAAGATGGCTTATTATCTCTCTGGTTGCGTCGGATTACCCCCGCAAAAATGGAGCGAGTTATGGGGGTGGAAGCGGCAGCGGGATTTTTAGAATCTTTGTTACCGGAAAAATTTATCTTTTCCCCTTCTCAGTTACAGTTGACAAAATTGGCCCTATTGGTATCGGATATTTTGGCAGAAGCGGAAAAAGAGTTAATCGATCTCAAGTATTCCCGTGGGGAAATTCGCACGGTAATGACGGTAATTAAGTCTTTACCTCCCCTCAAAGAAGCAGATAATTTAAGTCTGCGGGAACAGTATTTTATTTATCTAAATACGGGAAAAGTATTTCCTGTCTTTGCCCTTTTTGCTTTATCAATGGGGATTAACAAAAATATCGTCGCTTCTCTGTTGACTTCCTATCTCGATCCCGATAATATTATCGCCCATCCCCGACCTTTATTAAGGGGCGATGATTTAATTAACCATTTACAGCTGAAACCCAGTCCGGTTATCGGTAAGTTATTAACCGAGGTACAAATTGCCCAAATTGAGGGCCAAGTTACAGTTTTTCAGGAAGCGATCGATTTTGCTAAAAAGTTGTTATTAAGTGGTTGGTTATAATTAAATTAAAAATGGAGTTTAGGTCTGATCCCCCCTGCCCCCCTTGATAAGGGGGGTGCCGATAGGCGGGGGGATCTACCCTTGATAAGGGGGGCATCTGACAACTTTTAACGCCTACCTACTTAGCAATTGTTCACAGTTTGGAGAGTTTTGTCTGTTAATCAGAGTTTTAGATTCGGATTGAGTCTCAGGGTTTTGACTTATCCAAAACTCAGATTATCCAAAACTGAGATTTATTTAGTTTTAAGCTGTGAAGATTGGGGAGCGTTTTCTCCTTAGATTAAAACACGACCGTTTTATTGTACTACCTTCGATTGATTCAAGAGATTTTGGTAACATTCGGTCGGGGTACGGTAAGATAAATATTTAAAGGGAGTCTGATTAATTATTTCTGCAAATCTTTCGTTATCAACCGCATTGTACTGATCTAATTTAGCGATTAAATTCTTCATGTTATTCATGGAGCTTACCAGACTCCTATTCTCGGATTTGAGATAATGAATTTCAGGGGAATCGCTCTCATGCCGATCAATGGTGGTAATTTGAGCGATAATTCCCTTAATTCCCTGCTTGTACGAAGAAATTAAGGTGTACAAACTCTTTTCCTGAGTAATGAGAAAAATACCTCTCTTCCTGAGATCAAGGACATCAATTCGCCAAGCATTATTATCGGCGATAAAATCTTCTCTTGACTGCACTTCTCGTTGAAGTCTTTCGGCCGCTTTGCTTGACAAAATCAGATTCATCTCTAAAAATAAAGTTAATTATTTAATATTATAAACCAACTAGATTTTTGGTTCTTCGTTACTTGGTATGGTTTGATCGGGTGGCATAAATCGACTACATCCTTATTAGATGAGCTTACCCTGAGAATCTGGCAAAGAAGGTTAGAAACTCAGTACATCAAAGCTTTTAGCTTAACTAATTAGGTTTTAGATTCGACCCTTGTTATCAGGGAGCAATGTTACGCGAAAAAACCGAGTTAAATCCCAAAATTAGGCGTTAAAATTGTCGAATCGAATTTTAAACAAAAACACGATGCTGTAGGGAAGGCATTTGTCGTCGCACCTGTTGCAGACGTTGGGGATTAATTTCGGCAATTGCCACTCCCGCTTCTTCCCCCGCATCGGCTAAAACCACACCCCAAGGATCGATAATCATAGCGTGACCGTGGGTGTAACGGCGTTCGTAATTATTGCCCGTTTGAGCGGGAGCTATTATATAACAAGTATTCTCGATCGCTCGCGCTTGTAACAAAACTTTCCAATGATCTTTCCCTGTAAAAGCTGTAAACGCCGCAGGTACAAATAAAACATCGGCTCCTTGCTGCGATAAATAGCGATAGAGTTCGGGAAAACGCACATCATAGCAAATCGAGAGGCCAATTTTGCCCAAGCTATCGGAGCCATAAATCGGCGGTAAATCGATCCCTGCCATGACTGTACTCGATTCCTGATAGGTGTTACCATCCGGGACATTGACATCAAAGAGATGGACCTTTTGATAACGGGCTAGTTCCGCACCGTTGCCATCGACTAAAATAGCCGTATTATAAGCCTTATCGGGAATACCCGTCACCGGCACGGGAAAACCACCCCCTAAAATGGTCACTTGAAACCGTTGGGCCATGGTGCGGAGGAATTTATCGGCTTTGAGGGCAATAGTCTCGGCCTGGGCGATTTTATCGCTTTCTGCCCCCATAAAAGCGAAATTCTCCGGTAAACCGATTAATTCCGCCCCTTTACCCACGGCAAGTTCGATCAATTCTTCAGCGGCAGCGAGATTTTTCTCTAAATCCGGCTGACTGGTCATTTGAATGGCGGCGGCGAGATAGGATTTCATGGGGGTTGAAGCTCTAGAGTCGGATAATCTCTGTAAAATTAATCATAACCTTCGATTATATCCAATTTCAGATATTTTGTCACCCCATGAGTAAAATTGTTTTCTGTGACTTTGATGGCACTATCACCGCCGTGGAAACTTTTGCGGGTATGCTCAAAGAATTCGCCCCCCATTTATCAGCCCAAATTATGCCCCAAATGTACGCCCGCACTCTGACTCTGCGCCGGGGTGTCCGTCAACTGCTAGAGTCGATACCGAGCCAAAAGTACGCCGATATTCTCGCCTATGCCGAAAGCAAGCCAATTCGCCCCGGATTAGCCGAATTCCTCGCTTTTTTACAGGAGCAATCCATCCCTTTTATTATTATCTCCGGTGGTATCCAAGGCATGATTGAAACGGTCTTAAAACGGGAGGGACTATTAGATAAGGTGACAGCAATTTATGGGGTCAATCTTCATACTCAAGGGGAATATTTGCAAGTTCATTCCGATTGGGAAAATGAGACGGAATTAGTGGCTAAAGCCTTGATTATGGCTAAATATTCGGGAGTAGAAACTATTGCGATCGGTGATTCCGTTACCGATATTACCATGGCTAGAAGGGCCGATCTAGTTTTTGCTAGGGATCGTTTAATCGATTATCTGCAAGCGGAAAATCAACCCTATATTCCTTGGGATAACTTTTTTGAGATTCGCGAATATCTGTTATTGAGAGATTAGGGATTAGCTGTTATAAGTAATGGTTAGGATAGGCAAGAGGCAAGAGGCAAGAGGTAGTTAGATATGTGTAATTAATTGTGTATAGCTACATACTAAATTTCTCAATTCCCGACAGACATAGAGATTCTAAAACCCAAGACCAACCCGTTAAAAGATTTTTTTACTAGCCTACTCTCAAGGGTAACAATAATTATAAATTTTTGTAAGTTTATGTTGTTAGACCTTACAAAATATTAATTTTTGTTGATTAGACATGACCAAATCGGGGGAGGGGGGGACAATACCGTTATGGCTCTGTGTTGTCATTGAGGAACTAACTTAAAATTTAGTGATTGGCAATTTTGAAAAAATCAGTCTTTCTCCCTTGCCAATGTCGCTTAATTTGAGATTTTCTCCTTTAAAGGGCATTCAGAACATTTGTTTGTTTATTTGTTTTGAGGAAAGTTTCTGAGTATGAAAACTTCGACTGTGCTTAAAAATTGCTCCAGAGTAGCAGCCGGTACTGTCTTTGTAACTTTGGGGATAAGCTAAACGGCTTTTACTTCGGATCACCGATATAGACTCCAAAAGGGTTATAGCTATTGGATCATGCAGGTTAAGCGCCGTTTAGCTTACTGACTACGGGAACCGCCCATGCCGCTGAATTGATTACCAACGGCGGCTTTGAAACAGGTTTTACGGGTTGGAATGTCTCAATACAACCTGGGAGTAACTCGACGAGTGGTTTCTTTATTGATGATGCTAACGGCTCCACGCCTTTCAGTGGTCGAGCAACTGTTGGTCCAGCCAGTGGCTCTTTCTATGCAGTGTCTGACCAAGGCAGTCCGGGAGCCTATGCGCTAACCCAGACTTTTATCGTTCCTGGAGCTGCCTCATCGGTAATTTTGTCTTACGATATGTTCGTCAATGATTGGAGTGGACTTGGACCTATCGTCAATCCATCTGGACTAGACTACACCAGTGTTCCCAACCAACACGCACGGGTGGATATCCTAGTTGCTGGGGCCAACCCCTTCTCAACCAATCCTGCGGATATCGTCGGTAATTTCTATTTAGGAAACGATCCCTTTGCTTCCAATCCTAACCCTTATACTTCTTATAGTTTTGACATTACCAGCTTGGTAGGAGCAGGCGGGAGCTACATTCTCCGATTTGCGGAAGTTGACAACCGGTCATTTTTTAATCAAGGAGTCGATAATGTCAGTATTGATTTTACTCCTCTAGCTACTCCTGTTCCCGAACCTGCTTCAGTCTTGGGTTTACTCGCCATTGGTGCTTTAGGTGCGGGTGCAGCCTGGAAGCGCAAATTAAAATAAAAAACTGGTCAATCTAGCCTTAAATTAGCAGCGATTGCGCTCTATCAATAGAGTGCGATCGCTTTTTTGGGGAGACATTCCAGATTTTTATTAATCTTTGTTAGAATAATGAGATGGGTAATGGCTTTGAGTTGATTGGAGAACTAACCGAAATAGAGATTATCGCCGTCAACCTCTCTATTCGTGAACTCAGAAGGCTAAAAGCGCAGTTTGGGGGTCGTCGATGGCGAAAGCTAAAAGGAGTCGGCTTAGTTCAATTTCCTAAGGGAGAAATCCGCAAAGCTGAACTACACTGGTATGAGTCTCAAGGTATTGGTCGGCGAAAAATGAAAGTTAAACGAGTTTTGGACTAAATATTTATGCAAACACCAGCATCTAACATTGAATTTGCTATCTGTATTACCGCTGAAGAAGGCGGAGATTTAGAGGTTTGTAAACTTTATCAAGTGTTACCTGATGCTAAAGCGCAAGAGGTGGGATGTTTGCGAGTGATTGACGAATCTGGTGAAGATTATTTGTATCCAGAAAATCATTTTGTCATAATAAAACTTCCTGAAACGGTACAAGTCCAGTTATTAGCAGTCCGCCCTTAAATAGCGAGTAAATTATCTGGGCGTTGCTGATAATAAACGACTTAAGCTGCAATACTGACCTTAGAAGTGATCGCCCTCTATAAATATAGCGTGATAGCTTTTTTGGTGTTAGAATAGAGGAAACCATAGTGTTTTGATTGGCTGAGACTTTTTATGCAATCTGATCTTTTCCAGACGACTCAACCTGCTTCAGATGAAGAGATTAAACAAGCGATCGCATCTGCAGCTGAGGAACTGTTAACGCAGCTTAATCCAGATTATCTCATTTGTCAGGAAACATCGGTCATTCGCTTTGCAGATATCCCTCTTTCTGAACAGCAGGCACTAGAGCAAGCGTTAGCAGAACAAGCGCAAGGGAAAATTATCAAATATCGATTTTAACGTAAGATGGCGTATGATATCTGGTTGTCCTTAAGTACTAGAGACTTTTTGAGCAATTTAAAACAAGATGACCCTGAAACTTATCACAAAATCCGCGATCTGTTGCCTGATTTATCACTCCAGAGAGAAGATTTTAAAACAGGCGCTCCCGAAAGAATTGAAGTATTTATTGTCAACCATCTAAAAGTTTATTATAGAATAATACATCGCTTAAAAAGTATTGATGTTATTGATGTCATTGACTTGAGAGAATGAAATAACTAGACTATCAAATGGGAAGTTTGTCGCCATTATTTTCAACGCTTGAATTGAGAAAAATTGCTATGAAAGTTCAAACAGATTTGACGATTCCTGAGATTGATGAAATTAGAAAAGAGGGAGTTAAAGCTCTCGTAGAAAGATTGGGAATTGCTAAAGCGGCCTTCTTTCTAAGAGAAACATCATCCCAACCTCTAAATTATTTAGAAATTAAAGATCAGTTATTTGGCGAAATGACAGCGAAGGATATTTACGATCAAATTAAAGGCGGCTATCACTGAAATTATTGAGGAAATTCGTCAAAAAGTTAGACAAAACCAATTGGAATTTTCTCAACACGCTGTCAATCAAAGTATCCTGCGTCAGATCAGTGTTCAAGAATTACGGGAGGCGATGGAACAAAGCGAAATTATTGAAGATTATCCAGCTGATAAGTATGGCGCAAGCTGTTTACTTTTGGGATTTACTCTAATTAATAGAGCCTTACACATTCATTGTAGCTATCCCTCTCGCCCTTTGCTCAAAATTATTACCCTATATGAACCCGGTCCAAATTTATGGATTGATTTTAAATCAAGGAGAACACCAGATGTCAACTAATTCTAGACAAGAAACCTTAATTGAACAAGAAGTTACCTATACTCTTGAAATCAATGGCAATTTTTTCATTATAGAAAATGTCCCCGCTAGAGTCTGTGTAGAAACGGGAGAGCGTTTTTTTGCACCAGAAACTGTCGAACGCTTGCAGGAAATTGTCTGGGAAAATAAGCGACCAAAACGGGTAATTGAAACACCAGTATTTGACTTTGCTAGTTAGTGTTTAATAGAAAACTGGCAAATCGAGCAACAATTGAAGTCTTAAATTAGGGGCGATTGCGCTATATTTGTAGAGTGCGATCGCTTTTTTGTTTATAATAGTTAGGGTTTGCTGAATAAATCTAAAAACCTTGTTGGATAAGACTTTTAGACCTTTTTGAAATCCAAAAGTGCCTGGCATGGGAGTGATCAGGGGGAAATTCAGGTACTTTTTCCCTGAAAATTAGGTAATTGACCCCCTCAA